>NZ_JBVJHH010000019.1:0-177906 GCF_055586905.1 Streptosporangium sp. NPDC048886 | reverse complement strand
CTGGTGGCGGGCGATCTCGTTGCCACCGTGATCGAAGATCATGAAACGGGTGCTCGTGGTTCCCTGGTCGACGGCTCCGACGAAGTCAGCCATGGAGTGATGTCTCCTTCAAGGGTCTGCTCTGGGGGCGGCTTTCAGGCGGTCTCGTAGTCGGCCGGCGACGGCACCCGGCCCGCCTCGGGCTCCTCCGCGGGCGGCAGGAAGCGGGCCACCACGGCCTGGTAGAGGCCCGCGCCGATCAGTGCGCCGATCACCGGTGCCACGATAGGCACCCAGAAGTAGAGCTGGCCATACTGGTCGCGCCAGGCCGTCCCGTAGCCGGTGAGGAAGGATGCCAGACGGGGCCCGAAGTCACGGGCCGGGTTGATGGCGTAGCCGGCGTTGGTGCCCCAGGCCATGCCGATCCCCACGACGATCAGGCCGACCACGAAGGGCGCCAGGTTCGCCGCCGGCGGCGAGTTGCGCGCGTCGGAGACGGCGAGGATGAGCAGGAGCAGGATCGCGGTGCCGATCACCTGGTCGCGGAAGGCGCCCCAGGTGCCGACGGGCAGGGTCCCGTTGCCGGGCAGGGTGGAGAAGACGCCCTGGGTCTTGATGGTGAGCCCGGGGTCGGCCGCGGTGAGCACCTCGGAGTAGTTCCACCGCACGATCAGCGCCGCCACGAACGCGCCCGCGGTCTGCGCCAGCGAGTAGGGCAGGACCTTGCGCCAGGGGAAGCCCTTGAAGGCCGCCAGCGCGACCGTGACGGCCGGGTTGAGGTGCGCCCCGCTGATCCGGGCCGCCACGTAGACGCCCAGGGTGACGCCCAGGCCCCAGGCCCACGCGATGCTGTCGTGATCGCCGATGCCGGCCGCGACGACCTGCGCCACGACGCCCACCCCGAACAGGATCAGGATCAGCGTGCCCGCGAACTCGGCGGCCAGTTCGCCGAGCAGTCCCCTGGCTTTCAGTCGTTCCGCCATGTGTCCTCCTCACGGTGCCGTGTTACGTCACAAGCCCGCGTCCGGTCCCCGTGGGGGCGGGCCGCCGGCGGACGGCCGCGGAGGGAGTCGCCAGGAAGAGGCGGTCCTCTCGGCTGATCGGGACGCTAGGCGCGGAACGGGACCGGGTCAACGGCGGGCTGACGACAATGTCGAACACTGGTCAGGAATGCGAGTCGATAGTAATATCGGCGGGCTGCGCGCAGCGCTCGATGCCCGGCGGCGCCGGGAGAGCGGAGACCGTCTTTCGATGGGGGCCGACATTGCCGAACGACCGCCGTCCCGCCCGTCACCGATCACATGCCCGGCTCAGTCCAGTCGATTGAGCGCGGGGCGGCCATCCTGCGGCTGCTCGCCCGGAGCCCCGGCCGGCTGGGCATCGGCGAGATCGCCAGCTCCCTGGGCCTGGCCAGGAGCACCGCCCACGGCATCGTGCGCACCCTCCAGCGCGTCGGCTTCGTGGAGCAGGACGAGGCGACGGCCAAATACCAGCTCGGCGCGGCCCTGCTCCACCTCGGCACCAGCTATCTCGACGTCAACGAGCTGCGCTCGCGTGCGATCAACTGGGCCGACGCCCTGGCCGCGCGGAGCGGTGAGGCGGTCAGGATCGGGACGGTCCTCGACGGCCAGGTCCTGGTGGTGCACCACGTCTTCCGCCCCGACGACACCCTCCAGACGCTCGACGTCGGGTCGCTGCTGCCCATGCACGCCACGGCGCTCGGCAAGGTGCTGCTCGCCTACGACGCCGGGGTGGCCTCTGCCCTGCAGGCCGGCGGCCTGGAGGCCCGCACCCGCCGGACCATCACCACGCCCCGGGCGCTGTCCCGGGCGCTGTCCCGGGCGCGGGAGGTGGGCTGGGTCACCGAGGTCGAGGAGATGACCGTGGGAGAGGCGGGCGTCGCGGCGCCGATCCGGGGTTACGGCGGCCTGGTGGTGGGGGCCATCGGGATCTCCGGCGCGGTGGAGCGGATCTGTGACACCAAGGGGCAGCCGAACCCGGTTCTGGTGACTTATGTTCGAGACGCGGCCCGTGCCGTGTCCCGGGACCTCGGGGCGTCCCGGTGCTGACCATTCCGCAGCCGCCGACGTTCAGGTGAGGACCCCATGGTCACGCGCTACGTGATGTCCATCGATCAGGGCACGACGTCGACGCGGTGCATCCTCTTCGACCAGCGGGGCCATCTCGTCTCGGTGACCCAGCGCGAGCACCGGCAGCACTTCCCCCGGCCGGGCTGGGTCGAGCACGACGCCGTCGAGATCTGGCGCAACCTGGAGCGCATCGGGCCCGAGGCGCTCGCCCAGGCCGGCGTAGGTCCGGAGCAGGTGGTGGCCGTCGGCATCGCCAACCAGCGGGAGACGACCGTCCTGTGGGACAGGCGGACCGGCGTCCCCGTCGGCCGGGCCGTCGTGTGGCAGGACACGCGGACCGACGCCCTGGTGGAGGAGTTCTCCCGCCGGCCGGGCGCGGAGGCCGTGCCGGAACGCTGCGGCCTGCCGCTCGCCGCCTACTTCTCCGCGCCGCGCATCCGCTGGCTCCTCGACCGCACGCCGGGCCTGCGGGAGCGCGCCGAGCGCGGCGAGGTGCTCTTCGGGACGATGGAGAGCTGGCTCATCTGGAACCTGACCGGCGGGCCCGACGGCGGTGTCCACGTCACCGACGTCACCAACGCCAGCCGCACCCTGCTGATGGACCTGACCACCCTGGAGTGGGACGACGGGCTCCTGGCCTTCTTCGGCGTCCCGCGCCGGATGCTGCCACGGATCCGGCCCTCGACGGAGACGTACGGCACCGCCCGGCGGGTGTTCCCCGGCGTGCGGATCGCCGCCGCGCTCGGCGACCAGCAGGCGGCGCTGTTCGGGCAGACCTGCTTCGCCTCCGGCGAGGCCAAGTGCACCTACGGCACGGGCGGCTTCCTGCTGCTCAACACCGGCACCGTGCCGGTCCGCTCGGGCCACGGCCTGCTGACGACCGTCGGCTACCAGATCGGCGGAGAGCCGGCGGTGTACGCGCTGGAGGGGCCGATCGCGGTGACCGGCGCGCTCGTGCAGTGGTTCCGCGACGGGCTCGGCCTCATCAGCAGCGCGCCGGAGATCGAGACCCTGGCCCGGAGCGTGCAGGACAACGGGGGCTGCTACATCGTCCCGGCGTTCGCCGGGCTCTTCGCGCCGCACTGGCGCAGCGAGGCCCGGGGGGTCATCGTGGGGCTGACCTCCTACGTCACCAAGGGGCATCTGGCACGGGCCGTGCTGGAGGCGACCGCGTGGCAGACCCGCGAGGTGGTCGACGCCATGAACGCCGACTCGGGCCTGACGCTGCGGGCGCTCAAGGTCGACGGCGGCATGACCACCGACAACCTTCTCATGCAGATCATCGCCAACGTGCTGGACGTGCCCGTCGTGCGTCCCATGGCGGTGGAGACGGTCTCCCTCGGCGCGGCCTACGCGGCCGGTCTCGCCGTCGGATACTGGGCGGACCTCGAAGGGCTCCGGCGCAACTGGCACCGGGCCGGACAGTGGAGCCCGCGCATGGATCCGCGGCTGCGCACCATGGAGCACGACAACTGGCGGCGCGCCGTCGAGCGCGCCCTGGGCTGGGTCAGACCGGTGCCCGGCCACCGCTGACCGCCCGGCCCCAGCAGCGGGACACGTCGCCGACCGCCGCGGGACTCACCGCCCGCCCCGCCGGACACCACGGGACTTTCCACCTGCCCCCCTGCGCCACCGGCCCGCGGCCGCGCCCCGCCGCCCTCGGGGCTCTCAAGCTCCGTGGTCCGGCAGGGCGCGGTCCGGCAAGGGACGTCGCCCCCTGGGCAGGGGGACGTCGTGGCCCTACAGGAGGACGCGGGCGGCGTAGGTGACCTCGGCGAGCGTCTGCTGGCCGGAGGTGTTGGGGTGGAAGTAGTCCCAGCGGCTCAGCTGGGACAGCGTGAACGGGTGGCCGAAGACGGCGCCGCCGTCGTAGCGGCAGGTGATCTGCTCGGCGCAGACCCTGGCCAGCGCCGCGTTGTAGTCGGCCACCCGCTGGCGCACCCGGTCACGCCTGTCGACGTCGGCCTGGTCGGTGGAGCGGGGCCTGACCAGCATCGACTGGCAGATGCCGAAGGTGGACCAGGCGGTGCGGGCCGAGGAGCTGTCCTTGCCGACCTCCCAGAGCCGCTTGATGTCGGGGATGCTGGAGACGAAGATCGCCGCTTCGGGCAGGCCGGTGGCGAGCGTCTGCAGCGCCGTACGGAACCTGGCCTCGAAATCGGCCACCGAGGTCATCCCCGCCTCCGACGACGTGCAGGCGTCGTTGGCCCCGATCAGGATCGTGACGTAGTCGACTCCCTGGGAGACCGCCTGCTGGGCCTGTCCCGCCATGTCGGCGACCTTGGCGCCCGACCGGCCGTCGTTGTGGGCGACCAGGTCGGGGCTGTCGGCCCGCAGGCGCCGGTAGTGACTGTTGACGGCCGAGTCGGACCCGGTGGACCAGGACCTGGAGGGACAGTCGAGGTAGAAGCCGCAGGCGTTGAAGCCGCGGGTGATGGAGTCGCCCATCGAGGCCATGGCGCCGGGGGCCGCCGAGGTGTCGGCCAGGGCCGTCGCCGGGAGGGACACGAGGGTGAGCGCTGCGATGAGGGCGAGGATTCGGCGGGGGACCTTCAATCTTGCCTCCAGGGTTGTCCCCCGATCGGCTCCGTTGCTCAGAATGTCGGCCCGTTCCGCCGTATTTACAAGCGCGCATTACACGTTAATGACTCAATGGTAAGGATCACCCCCGCCGGGGTCACTCCCCCCGCATCTCCGCGAGCGCCGTCTCGAAGGCGTCCATCTCCCGCTCGAGGCGGCCGGGCCCCGCCGAGGGCAGCCACGGCAGCACGGCGGCGACCCCGGCCTTCTCGCACTCCTCCAGCACCGCAGGGTCGGAGGGGACCGACATCATCACCACCCGCACCGCCCGGCCGGCCTCCTCCGCGCGCTGGAACAGCTCCCGCACGCGCTCCAGGACGCCGGGCCCGTAGTTCGGCAGCCAGCCGTCGCCGTAGGACAGCACCCGGTCGAAGACCCGGGGGCCGGTGCCGCCGACCAGCACCGGCGGGCCGGGGCGCTGGACCGGCTTGGGCCATGACCAGATCGGGTCGAACGACACGAAATCGCCGTGGTAGTCGGCCTCGTCACGGGCCCAGATCTCCCGCACCGCCTCGACGTGCTCCTTCATCACCGCGAAACGGCGCGCCGGGTCGACCCCGTGGTTGCGGATCTCCGGCTCCAGCCAGCCCGCGCCCACGCCGAAGACGAACCGCCCGCCGGTGAGGGCGTCGACGCTCGCCACCGACTTCGCGAGGCTGATCGGGTGGTGCTGGGGGACCAGGCAGACCCCGGTCCCCACGCGCAGCCGCGTCGTGGCCAGGCCGGCCGCGGTGCACGCCACGAACGGGTCATAGGTGTGCCAGTACTTGCGGGGCAGCGTGCCCCCGTCGGGGCGTTCGGGCGGCGGGCCCGCCGGGATGTGGGTGTGCTCGCTGAACAGCAGCATCGAGTGGCCGCGCTGCTCGATCAGCAGGGCGAGCCGGGCCGGGTCGACCGCGTCGTGTGTCGCGAAGTAGCCAAAGCCGGTGTCCACCGCCCCAACATATCCTGGCGTGATCGCGCGTCCCGGACGACACTCGGCTCCCTCCGCACCCCCGGCGACCTGGCGTCACATGGCCGCGCCGGAGGCCCGCGGAGCGGTGTCGGAGGCCGCCCGGTTCCGGGACCGCCCGCAGGGCGACCTGGTGCTCTATTAGGGTCTTTGGACATTTGTCCCCTCATCATGGAGCTCCTCCCCCATGACCACCGCGCTCCGGGCCGCACTGGCCTTCGCTCTGCTCGCCGGTTTCTACGTGCTGGTCGGGCTCGTCCTGGCGGCCGCCGTGCTCTTCGACGTCTGGCTGTTCATCGACTTCCACGCCGCCGGGCTGAAGGTCGCCGCGCTGCTGACCCTCGCGGCCGGCGCGCTCGTCCAGGCGCTGTGGATGGTCAGCCGCAGGAAGGAGGGCGAGCAGCCCGGCGTGGCGGTCGCCCGGGAGCACGAGCCCGAGCTGTGGCGGACGGTCGAGGAGCTGGCCCGGCGCGTGCAGACCTCCCCGCCCGACGAGATCCGCCTCGTCGCCGAGGTGAACGCCGCCGTCTCCGAGGACACCCGTCTCCTCGGCCTGCGCGCGACCAGGCGCCGCATGTACATCGGCCTGCCGCTGCTGCAGACCCTCACCGTCGACGAGACGCGGGCGGTGCTCGGCCACGAGCTGGGCCACTACAGCGGCGCCCACACCCGTCTCGGCGCACCCGTCTACCGCGGCCGGGTCGCGCTGGTCGCGGCCGTCCAGGGGCTGGGCAGGCACCCCTTCGTGCAGCGGCTGTTCTCCTTCTACGCCAAGCTCTACCTGCGCGTCTCACAGGCCGTCTCGCGCCGCCAGGAGCTGGAGGCCGACGAGTTCGCGGTCGCGATCGCGGGCCGGGAGGCGATGTCGGGCGCGCTGCGCAAGATCCACAGAACGGCGCTGGCCTGGGACCTGTTCATGGAGCGCTACATGTCCCTCGCCGGGGCGGGCGGGAACCGTCCCGGCGAGGTGCTGGCGGGTTTCCGGGCGCTGCTCGACGACCCGGCCAGGCAGGCCGAGCTGGCCAGGGCCGGCGAGCAGCCCGAGGAGACCTCCCCTTACGACTCCCACCCCGGCCTGCGGGAGCGCCTCGCGGCGATCGCCCTGCTGCCCGAGCCGGGGCACTCGGCCGACCCCAGGCCGGCGACGGCGCTCCTGCTCGACCCGGCGGTCGCCACGGGCGCCGTCGAACGGACCATCTGGAGCCCCGAGGCGCTGTCCGCGCTGCGGCCGGTGTCCTGGGAGGAGCTGGTCGCGCACGGGATGTACACCGTCCGCAACGCCGAGGCGCTGCACGACCTGTCCGTCGCCGGCCAGCGGGTCATGGGGACCCCCCGGCCCTACCTCGACGCCGCCTTCGAGGCGCTCGCCCGGGGACGGCACGCCGAGCTGGAGGCCGAGCTGCGGCGGCTCGGCTGGAACCCCTCCGACACGCTGCTGGCGGGTGTGCTGGGGCAGGCCCTGGAGGCGACGCTGATCCAGCACGGCCAGGCCCGGTGGACGCTCTCCTGGTCGTCCCCCTCGCGGCTGCTGTTCGAGGACGGCGAGGAGGTCACGGTGACCCGGTACGCGGCCAAGGTGGTCTCCGACCCCTCGGAGGTGCCCGGCATGCGCGCGTGGCTGGCCGAGCAGGGCGTCGCCCCGGACTACGCCCCCGCCTGACGGAACACCGATTTGAACGAATGCCTTAGACGAATGTATTGAACAAACGTCTCATGCTGATGTACCGTCATGCTCGGACACGGGATCGAACACCTGCCGAGGAGCCCCCATGCGGAACAAGAACGTCCTGATCTCAGGCGCCGGCGTCGCGGGCGTCACGCTGGCCTACTGGCTGCGCCGCCACGGCTTCACGCCCACGGTGGTGGAGCGGGCTCCCGCGCTCCGGGAGGGCGGTTACAAGATCGACATTCGCGGCGCGGCGCTGGAGGTGGTCGAGCGCATGGGCGTCATGGACGAGATCCGGCGCGAGCGCACCGACATGCGGGGCGGATCGATCGTCACCGCCACCGGCAGGCGGGTGGCGAGCATGGACGGCGACACCTTCGGCGGGCGCGAGGGCGAGGACGCCGAGATCCTGCGCGGCGACCTGACCCGCATCCTGGCCGACCTGACCGACGGCGGGACCGAATACCTCTTCGGCGACTCCATCGCCTCGGTCACCGACACCGGAGACGGGGTCGAGGTCACCTTCGACAGCGGCCTCAGGCGCGCCTTCGACCTGGTGGTGGGCGCCGACGGGCTGCACTCCACCACCCGCGCGCTGGTCTTCGGCCCCGAGGAGCGGTTCGTCCGCGACCTCGGCTACCACATCTCGATCTTCAGCGTCCCCAACCACCTGGACCTCGACCGCTGGGAGCTCACCTATGTCGCCCCCCGCCGGACCGCGCTGACCTACAGCACGGCCAAGGACGCCGGGGCCAAGGCCATGTTCCTGTTCGCCTCCGAGCCGCTGGAGCACGACCACCGCGACCGCGCCGGGCAGCAGCGGCTCGTGGCCGAGGCCTACGCCGGGCAGGGCTGGGAGGTCCCGCGCCTGATCGACGGCATGGACCAGGCGCCCGACTTCTACTTCGACTCACTCAGCCAGGTCCACATGGACCGCTGGTCCAAGGGACGGACGGCCCTGGTCGGGGACGCCGCCTACTGCGCCTCCCCCGCCTCGGGGCAGGGCACGAGCCTGGCCCTGGTCGGCGCCTACGTCCTGGCGGGCGAGCTGGCCGCGGCCGGCGGCGACCACCAGGCCGGATTCGACGGCTACGAGCGGCGGATGCGGCACTTCGCCGAGCAGAACCAGAACCTCGGGCCGGCCAACGTCAAGCGGATGGTGATGAGGAGCAGGGCCCAGATCTGGCTGTCGCTGAAGATGCTCTCGCTGATGAACCGGATGCCGGGCAAGGAGCGCATGATGGCCAAGGTCGTCGAGCCGATCCACCGGGCGGCCACCGCCATCACCCTTGAGGACTACTGACGGGCGCCGTCGAGGCCCCGCGGCTGCCGCCCGCCGCCGAAGGGCCACGGCGGGACCGGCCACGGGCGTGGAGGCCGCGGCAAGGTCGGCCACAGAAGTGTAAACAGCCATCAATCACTACAAATGCGGTCGATACACTCGGCCCCGTGAGCGATGATCATTCAGTGCCCGCCGGCATCGACACCACCACTCCGCATGCGGCGCGCGTATACGACTACGTCCTGGGCGGCAAGAACAACTACGCCACCGACCGCGAGTACGCGGACATGCTCGTGGCCCAGGCCCCCGACTATCCCCCGCTGGCCCGGGCGAACCGGCTGTTCCTGAGCCGGGCGGTCGAGTTCATGGCCCGGTCCGGCATCCGCCAGTTCATCGATCTGGGCACCGGCATCCCGACCTCGCCCAACGTTCACGAGATCGCCCGCGAGATCGACCCGGCGGCGCGGGTGGTCTACGTCGACAACGACCCCATCGTGTCGGTGCACAACGACGCGCTCCTGGCCACCGACGACCGCGTGGTCTCCATCCGCGCGGACCTGCGGGACACCGATGACATCATCGCCCACCCGGAGCTCGGCCGGCTCATCGACTTCGACGAGCCGGTCGGGGTGCTGTTCGTGGCGGTGCTCCAGTTCTTCCCCGGCCCGCGGGAGCCGGCGAGGATCGTCGGCCGCTTCCGCGAGCGCATGGCGGAGGGGAGCATGCTGGCCATCTCCCAGCCGAGCGCCGAGGGGGACCCCCAAGCCGTCGCGCGGGCGCGGGCGGCGATGGCGGGCGGCCCGCTCACGATCGACTTCCGGCACCACGAGGAGATCCTGCCGTTCTTCGACGGATTCGACCTGGTCGAGCCTGGCCTGGTCGACGTGACGCGGTGGCGGCCTCGCATGGACGCGCCGTCCACGCGGATGATCGTGCTCGGCGGCGTCGGCCGCAGAACGGCCTGACGTCCCGCCCGGCCCGGCGGCTCCGCCCCGCTCGGCGGCCCGGCGGCCCGGCCCGGCTCAGCCCGGCAGCTCCGCGCGCAGGTCGCGCAGGAACCTCTTGCTGTCGGAGACGGAGTACGCCTGGACGCACAGGCGGTCCATGACCTGCATGTAGTGGTCGGTCTCCTCAAGCTTGTCGACGTAGAGGGCGCTGGTGAGCTGCTCCATGTAGACGACGTCGGGCAGGTCGCGCTCGGGGAAGCGCAGGATGGAGAACGGCCCGCCCGCCGCCGCGTGGCCGCCCCGGTGGAACGGCATGATCTGCAGCCTCACGTTGGGCAGCTCGGTGAGCTCCAGCAGGTGGTCGACCTGCGCGCGCAGCACCTGCTCGCCGCCGATGGGGCGGCGCAGCACGGCCTCGTCCATCACGGCCCAGAGCGTCGGCGCGTCCGGCCGGGTGAGGCGCTCCTGCCGGGCCATCCGGAGGGCGACCCGGCGGTCGACCTCCTCCGCCGACGCGCCGCCGTGCACGAGCATGATGACCGCCCGGGCGTAGCCGGGGCTCTGCATGAGGCCGGGGACGAACTGGACCTCGTAGGTCCGCACGATCGAGGCGGCCTCCTCCAGCCCGACGTAGACCTCGAACCAGCTCGGGAGCAGGTCGCCGTATCTGTGCCACCAGCCCGGGGCGTTGGCCTGGCGGGCCAGGTCGAGCATCGGCTCCCGGTCTCCGGGGGCGGTCACCCCGTACAGGGTCAGCAGGTCGGCGACATCGCGCTCCTTGAAGCCGACCCGTCCCAGCTCCAGCCTGCTGATCTTGGCGTGAGAGGCGCGGATGGCGTATCCGGCGTCCTCCCGGGAGATGCCCCGGGCCGTGCGCAGCCGCCGGAGCTGGGCACCCAGCAGGATCCGCAGGATGGTGGGACCGCCACCGGCTCCGGCGAGGACGCCACCACGCGCCACGCCGCCTTCGGCATGCTCCGTGCTCATGCTCACTCCCCGACGGCCCTGTCGAACAGCTCGGCCGTTCCGCGTTTCCCTCTGATAATCCGGACAATTACCTTCTAACGCACACGTTGGGCGGTAACTCCCGTGAGCACGTGAGGCGAATTCAGCATTTTACGACAGCCGTCCGTGTCGGAGGAACGCCCTCCCGGCGGCCCCACGTCTCCCACCGGGTGTTCCGGCCGGGCCCCGCAACCGGGACACCCGCAGGCGTCCCGCGATCGACGGGAATCCAGGATTCCCGCAAACAAATTTAAGCATATTTATGGGTGAAAACCAGAGCGAAATAACTATCACCGACTTGGCGGAGCGGAAAACTATCTGTCATTGACGGCAGTCATGGGCGATCCTGTCGCCAGGCGGTGCAGCGCACCATGGCCGGAAGGGGAACTCACGTGGAAATTCATTCGGGTGAGAGAGCCCTTCTGCGCGACATCGTGATCGCCGGACTCAGGCGGGCGGGGGCCCACGGCTGGTCGGTCGACGACGGGGAATTCTGGTGCGAGGTCACCCCGGACGGTTATCCGATGCCTCCGCAGGGGTGGAAGCTGCACCTGTCGGCGACGATGCTCTCCGCCCCCGTCGTGCTGTCCCGCGCCGCCCCGGTGCTCATCGAGGCGGGCTGCGCGTTCAAGTTCCCCACGCGCCTGAGCGGTTACTGGGACCTCCTCACCCCGCACTGCCCCCGCGCCCACGCGGGGAAGTTCGTCACCGCCTATCCGCTCGACGACGACGGGTCGGCGCGGCTGGCCGCCCTCCTCGACGAGGCCACCATGGGGCTCCCCGGCCCGGCGATCCTCACCGACCGTCCCTACCGGGCGGGGGGAATCGTGCACTACCGCTACGGCGCCTTCGGCGGGCACCGGGTGCTCGGCAACGACGGGTTCTACGAGGTCCGCCTGCGCGCGCCGGGCGGCGAGCTGGTCCGCGACGAGCGGCTGCCGCGGTTCTCGCCGCCGCCCTTCGCGACCTCTCCTTTCGCGGCGCCCCCTCCTTCGGCGGGGCCCGCTCCTTTCGCGGCGGCCGCGCCCGCGACGCCCCCTTCCGCCACGCCCCCTTCCGAGCCGCCCCCTCCCCCGGCGCGGCCGTCCGCCGTCGTGCTGAAGGGCCGCTACGTCGTCCGCGAGGCCGTACGGCACGCCAACCGGGGCGGCGTCTACCTCGCCGAGGACACCGCGACCGGTGCGGAGGTCGTCGTCAAGGAGGGGCGCCCCCACGCCTGCTCCGA
This sequence comes from Streptosporangium sp. NPDC048886, assembly GCF_055586905.1. Taxonomy (NCBI): domain Bacteria; kingdom Bacillati; phylum Actinomycetota; class Actinomycetes; order Streptosporangiales; family Streptosporangiaceae; genus Streptosporangium; species Streptosporangium sp. NPDC048886. The sequence continues at coordinate 166,180 of NZ_JBVJHH010000019.1, read as the reverse complement.
CCTGAGCGGCAGGGACGCCCGGGACCGTGTGGCGACCGAGCGGTCCTGCCTGGAGGCCCTCGCCGTCACGGGTCTCGTGCCGGCCGTGGTCGACTTCTTCGAGCAGGGAGGACACGTCTTCCTCGCCGAGGAGCTCGTGCCCGGGATCACGTTGCGGCGGTGGTCGCAGGAGCGCGCCGGGCCCCTGGGCCGGAGCGGTTTCGGGAACGGGGCGGCGGAGGTCCTGCCCGTCGTCCGCCGCCTCGTCGAGGGGGTCCGGGCCGTTCACCGCCATGGTTACGTCCTGGGCGACCTCTCACCGGACAACGTGATGCTCCTGCCCGGCGGCGACATCCGCCTCGTCGACCTCGAACACGCGGTCCCGCCGGGGAGGGTCGTCATGGTGGGCGGGACCCCCGGCTACCTGGCGCCGGAGCTGTCGCCCCACAGCGGCAGGTTCCGGCCCGCCCCGGACGGCTCCGCCGATCTCTACGCCCTCGGCGCGACGGCATACTTCCTCGCGGTCGGCGCCGACCCGGCGCTCGCGGAGGACGACGTCACAGGACCGGCGCGTGGACGGCGCGTCCTGTGCCACGTCGCCGAGGTCGCCGCCGCCAACCCCACGCTGACCCTGCTGCGCCCGCTCGTGGCGGGGCTGATGGGCGAGCCGGAGCGGCGCTGGTCACTCGACAGGTGCGAGGAGTTCCTGGACGCGCTGGCGCCCGGCCGCCCGCCCGCCTTCGCCGAAGGACCCGGCGGTCCGCCCGCCCCGGCCCCCGCCCCGGCCCCCGCGCCGGCCCCCGCGCCGGAGCCGGACGGCCCGGCCGCCCCCGCCGAAGGACCCGGCGGGCCGGCCGCCCCCGCCGAGGAGCCGGGCCGGGTGCCGTCGAGGTCCGGCGAGCTCGTCGCCGACGGGCTCGCGCGTCTGGTGGAGACGGCCGACACCCGCGACGGCAGCCCCTCGCCGTGGCCGAACGTCGTCGACGGGGTCGAGGCGGACCCGTGTTCGGTGAACGGAGGCGTGGCGGGGATCCTCGCCGTCCTGACGCTCGCCTCGCTCACCGGGCACGGCACCTCGCCCGCCGGAGGCGGGAGTGGGGGCTGGGGCGGGGGCGGCCTCGACCGTACGGCCGCCACCGCCGCCCGATGGCTCCGCGACCGCCTCGCCGGCGAGGACCTCTGGCGTCCCGGCCTGTATTTCGGCCGGTCGGGGGCCGTCTGGGCGCTCTACGACGCGGCGGAGGCCGGCGGCGACGGCGAGATGAGGGAGTTCGCGCTGTGGGCGGCGGGCCGGCTGCCGACGGATCACCCGGTCCCCGACGTGACGCACGGCCTGGCCGGCTGCGGCATGGCGCTTGTCCACCTCGCGCTCCGGTCCGGGGAGCCCGCGCTCCGCGAGCGGGCCGCGGAGGCGTTCGAGAACCTCCACCGCGCGCGGTCCTACCGGGACGGGCGCCCCAGATGGACCACCCCGGAGTCGTTCGACTCCGGCCTCGTCGGTGCGGGCCACCTCGGCTTCGCGCACGGCATCGCGGGCGTCGGCACGGCGCTGCTCTACGCGGGCGCCGCCCTGGGCCGCCCGGAGTGGACGGCGAGCGCGCGCGAGGTCGCCGAGACCCTTTACGAGCACGCCGACCTCGACGGCGACACCGCGTGGTGGCCGGTCCTGTCGGACGCGCCGGAGACGGTCCGCCCGCGCCGGCCCCACTGGTGCAGCGGGTCGTCGGGGATCGGCTCCTTCCTCATCCGCTACTGGAGCGTCACCGGCGACCCGGTCGCGCTGCTGCTGGCCGAGCGGGCCGCGGTCGCGGTCCACCGCACCCGGTGGCAGACGGGTCCGGTGCCGTGCCACGGCCTCCCCGGCGAGGGGGAGTTCCTTCTCGACATGGCCGACTTCACGGCCGACGACCGCTACCACCGGTGGGCGGAGGACCTGGCCGGCTGCCTGGAGGCCCGGGCCGTGCACCGCTTCGGCAGGCTCCTGGTCCCCGGCCCGGGCTCCGCGGTCACCCCCACGTTCCTCGGCGGTACGGCGGGCGTCGTCGCCTTCCTCATCCGGCTCCGTCACCGGCGCGCGCGGCTGTGGATGCTCGACGACGTCATAGCGGCCTGCCGGGATCACCCCTCCCGGACCCGCCGCCCTCCCCCGGGAGGCGGCGGCTCCACAGCGACGGTGCCGCGCCCGGCGCGGCCGTGGAACCCGTGAAGGGAGGTGAGAGACCATGTCCTTCGACGTTCAGGACCTCCAGGGCCTGGAGGAGCGTGAGCCGGCCGCCACCGAGGCGGCCCGGCTGACGAACTGCCGCATCCATCTCTTCTGCACCGACAACTGAGATCAGGGCCCTGCCCGCCCGCACCGGACGGGCAGGGCTTCCCGTGATCGCTCCCGGCCGCGCCGGAGACCAGATCACGGTCAAGGCGACCGCCGGAGTTTTTAGCATCCTTATGAGGACGGCACGCAACGTCCATAGGAGAATAGGAGCGGATGTCCCCGTATGGGCGGAATGTCGCTTCCTGCCCACGCCTCGAGAGGATGGACCGATGGTTGCCATCGACATTCCGACCTGGGCCGCCCGCATGCGCGCCTGGCGGCGTGGCCGCCTGTGGAGCCGGCAGGATCTCGGCAGGCAGCTGACCGAGGTCGCCGACGACACGGCCCGGGACCGCCTGCCCAGCCAGGAGAGGCTCACGGAGATGATCCGCGCCTGGGAGGCCGGAGAGCAGCGGCCCGACGAGCTGTACTCGGAGCTGTTCTGCCGGGCGTTCGGCATGAACGAGGCGGAACTGTTCAGCGGCGAGGCGGCGGGCACGACCCTCTGGCACCACCTGACCGGCATCCCGCTGATGGCGGGGACGTTCTCGGCCGACGACGAGGAGCGCACCGGCCGGGCGATCGAGAACCCCCGGCGGACCGACGAGCAGACCGCGGCCTACTTCCGGACCGTCCTGCGCGCGTACTCGCGGCCGGACCTGCGCCCGGCCCGCACGATCAGCGCCCTGTCCCCCGTCTTCGCCACGCTCGACGCGCTGCGCCGCGAGGCCAGGTCGGACATCCGCCAGTCGCTGCTCCTGCTCAGCTCGCAGGACGCCGAGCTGATCAGCCGCATGCACTACGAGGGCGGCAACCTCGCCGAGGCGCTGGCCTGGTCGGACCGCGCCCTGCTGGCGGCGCACCAGGCCGGGGACGAACGGCTGGTGGCCTACACGCTCGCCCGCCGGGCCGGCCTGCAGGACAGCCGGGGCAACCCCGAGCAGGTGATCGACCTCGCCGTCGCCGCCCGCGAGCACGTGCTCTCCCCGCCGCCGCTGGAGGCGATGGCCCGCCGGCACGAGGCGCAGGGCCACGCCATGGCCGGGGCCGAGGACATGTGCCACCGCCGCCTGGAGGAGTCGGCGGAGGCGCCCCAGGAGAGCCCGAAGGACGACGTTCCCATCACGTTCGACTACCCCGCCTGGGTCCACAACGCCCTGGCCGCCGGATGCCTCATCCAGCTCCACCATCCGGCCGACGCGATCGAGATCCTGGAGCGGGACCTCTCGGAGGCTCCGTCGAACTACCTCACGGCCTACAACATGGCCTGTCTCGCCCACGCCTACGCCGACGCGCACGAGGGCGAGCGCTCGGCCGGAGTCGCCCGCCAGGCCCTGACGATGTCGCGTCAGACCGGTGCGGGCCGGGCCCTGGAGGAGCTCCGCCTCATCCGGGACGACCTCTACCGGTGGTCGCACCCGCACCGCACCCACACCCGCGCCCGCGCCGGTGTCGGCGGCTGACGGGGGACGCGTCCCACCGTCCCGCCCCGCCACCCTGCGACGGCGGCCGGTCGCCCGGACCGCGCGCCCGGGGTCCGGTACGGGTTCAGTACGACTGGAGTTCGAGGAGGTTGCCGTCCGGATCCCGTAGATGCGCGGTCCGCATGCCGGGGCCCCACTCCGGGCGGTCGGCGGGCGGCGCGACCGGGTGCCCGCCGTGGCGCAGGCACAGGTCGAAGCCGGCGTCCACATCGCCGACGCGGCTGACCAGCATGGCCCGGTCCTGGACCGCCGCCTCGGCCGGCAGGCCGGCGGTGCCGGTCACCGCGGCCATCGCCGCACGGTCGAACAGCATGAGCACGCCCTCGGCGCCGACGTCCCAGCTCGCGTACGGCCCGCTCTCGGCCCCCCGCGTGCGCCTGGCCCCGATCAGCTCCGGCAGCACCGCGTCGTAGAACCGGAAGCAGTCGGCGAACCGGCCCACCAGCAGGCGCGGGTGAAGCGCGTCCATCACGTCTCCCTATTCATGGGTGAGAACCAATCATTGGTTTGACCCTACAATAGGGGCATGGACGAGACACCGCCCACCCTGACCGCACTGACGACCTACCTGCTGTCGAAGGTGGGCAAGGCCGCGCGGACCCGGCTCGCCGGGCAGCTCGGGGACAGGGGGCTGCGTCTGTGGCACATGGCGGTGCTGGCCGCGCTGGCGGACTTCGGCCCGCACGTCCAGCGCGACCTCGCCGCACGGCTGGACATCGACCCCAGCGACGTGGTCAAGGTGATCGACGAGCTGACCGCGGCCGGCTACGCCGAGCGGACCCGCGACCCCGCGGACCGCAGGCGCGTCCGCGTGACGGTCACCCCCGCCGGCCGCGCCGCGCTGACCTCGCTCGCCGCCGAGGCCACCGCCGTCCGCGACACCGTGCTGGCGCCTCTCGACGAGCGGGAGCGCGCCCTGCTGCACGACCTGCTGCTGCGCGTGTACGCGGACCTGACGGAGCGACCCGACCCGGCCACGGGCCGATGACCTCCGGACCGGGCAGGTCCGTCCGCGGTGACCGGCCGTCGCGGTGGCCACGCGGCCCGCACCCGGGCGGCGCGGCCGTACGGCGGGGCGGTGCCGCGGCCCGGGGGCCGGGAGTCAGGGGCCCGGGGGCGGCCGGAACACCCCGGCGCGGGCGGCGGCCAGGGCCGCGGCTGCGGCGCGGTCGGCGACGGCCTCGTCCACCGGCTCGCCACTGACGAACAGCCGGTAGTACAGCGGCGCGACGGCGGTGCGGACCAGGTCGGCGGCGTCGATGCCGCCGGGCAGCTCGCCGCGCTCGACCGCCCGGGTGACGATGACCGCCGACTGCTCGTGGCGGGCGGCGAAGAACGCGCGCAGCGCCTCGGCCACGACCGGGTTGCGCGCGGAGGCCGTGATGAACGCGGTGGAGACCGGCCCCGCCTCGGGATCGGCGAACCCGGTCAGCACCAGGCGGGCGAGCTCCCGCAGGTCCCCTTCGACCGTGCCGGTGTCGGGGACCGGCCACGGCTCCCCGCTCGCCAGGTCGAGGGCGTCGGCGGCGAGCCCCTCCACGCTGCCCCAGCGCCGGTAGACCGTGGTCTTGTGCACGCCGGCGCGCAGGGCGACGCCCTCCACGGTCAGCCCCTCGTATCCCTTCTCCGCCAGCTCGGCGAGGGTGGCTCCGCGCACGGCCTCGCGCACCCGCGCGGTGCGCCCGCCGGGCCGTACGTTCCCGGCCGAGGTCATGGCCGCCTCCAGTTGCGTCGGTTCGGGGGCATCGGGCATACTCCATCTTAATACAACTTAGTAGCATTAAGAGTGAGATGAGGGAGCGCAGCAGCCATGGGCCTGCCACCGAGCACCGCGACGACCTGTTCACACCATGTTTCGGAGGCCCGTCCTGTCCACCCAGCTCACCCTTCGGGGAGTTTCCAAGGCCTACGGCGAGCAGCCGGTTCTTGACCACGTCTCCTTCACCGTCAGGCCCGGCGAGCGCGTCGGGATCGTCGGGGAGAACGGTTCGGGCAAGTCCACCCTGCTGCGGCTGATCGCCGGCGTCGAGAAGGCCGACGACGGCGAGGTCACCGTCTCCGCCGGCGGCGGGGTCGGCCACCTCGGCCAGACCCTCGGCCTGCCCGCCGGCCAGACCGTCCGGCACGCCGTCGACGTCGCTCTCACGGAGTTGCGCGCCATGGAACGGCGGATGCGCGCCCTGGAGGACGACCTCACCGAGGACCGGCTGGCCGAGTACGGCGAGCTGCTGAGCGCCTACGAGGCGCGCGGCGGCTACGGGGCGGACGCCCGCGTGGACAAGGCACTGCACGGGCTCGGGCTCGGGCACATCGGCCGCGACCGCCAGCTGGGCAGCCTGTCCGGCGGCGAGCAGGCCCGGCTCGGCCTGGCCTGCCTGCTGGCGGCCTCCCCCGAGATCCTGCTGCTCGACGAGCCGACCAACCACCTCGACGGGGCCTCGACGGCCTGGCTGGAGGAGCGGCTGCGGGCGCACCGGGGCACGGTGGTCGCGGTGTCGCACGACCGGTTCTTCCTCGACCGGGTGGCCACCTCGATCCTGGAGGTCGAAGGCGGCGGGATCACCCGGTTCGGCGGCGGTTACCGCGGGTTCCTGGCCGAGCAGGTCGCGGCCCGGCGGCGCTGGGAGCAGGCCTACGCCGACTGGTGCGAGGAGATCAAGGAGGTGGAGACCTTCGCGGCGACCACCGCGCACCGCGTCGCGCACGGCCGGGCCATGAAGGACGGCAACAAGATGACCTACGACCGCGCCGGGGGCCGGGTGCAGAGCTCGGTCGCCGGCCGGGTCCGCCAGGCCCAGGAACGCCTGCGCCGCCTCCGGGACAGCCCGGTGCCCCAGCCGCCGGAGCCCCTGCGCTTCACGGGTCTGTTCCGGCGCGGCACGGCCGCCGGGCCGGTCGCCGAGCTGCGGGCCGTACGGGTGGGAGCGCGGCTGGCCGTCGAGTCCTTCGACGTCGGGCCGGGGCAGCGGCTGCTGGTCCACGGCGTCAACGGCGCGGGCAAGTCCACCTTCCTGCGCGTCCTCGCCGGTGACCTCCGTCCCGACGGCGGCACCGTACGGCACCGCGGGCGGATCGGCTACCTGCCGCAGGAGTCGTCCCTGACGCGCCCGGAGCGGAGCGTCCTGGCCACGTTCGCCGAGGGCCGGCCGGGCTGTCTTGAGGAGCACCGCGCGCGGCTGCTGTCGATGGGCCTGTTCCGGCCCGACGACCTCCGGACACCGGCCGGGGCGCTGTCGGTCGGCCAGCGGCGGCGGCTCGCCCTGGCCAGGCTGCTGACCGCCGAGGCCGACCTGCTGCTGCTCGACGAGCCGACCAACCACCTCTCGCTCACCCTGGTGGAGGAGCTGGAGGAGGCCCTCGCCGGCTACCGGGGAGCCCTCGTCGTCGTCTCCCACGACCGGGCGCTGCGCGGCCGCTTCACCGGCACCGAGATCGAGATGCGCGACGGCCGCCTGCTCTGACACACCGGCCCACCGTCCGGCCCGGCGGGATCCACCCGGGCGCCCCCGGCCCCAAGGTCGGGACGAAGACCGAGAAGACGAAGGAGAACCGCATGTCACGCAACTCGACCGTCTCCGTCGAGGAGCTCCAGGTGTCCGGCCGGGACGCCGGGCCGTACGGGATCACCGCCGGGCCGGACGGAGCCCTGTGGTTCACGATGGTCCATCACGGCCGGATCGGCCGGATGACCCCCGGCGGGGAGCTCACCTCCTACCAGCTCGACCCGGCGTCGTGCGGGCCGACGGTCATCGCCTCCGGCCCCGACGGCGCCCTGTGGTTCACCGAGTACCAGAGCCACCGGATCGGCCGGATCACCATCGACGGGCGGATCGACGAGTTCCCGCTGCCGTCGCCGGACGCCGGGCCGTTCGGGATCGCGGCGGGAGCCGACGGCGCGATGTGGTTCACCGAGACCAACGCCGGCCGGATCGGCCGGATCACCGCCGACGGGGCGGTCACGGAGTTCCCGCTCCCGGTCTCCGGGGCCTTCCCGTCCGCGATCGCCGCCGGAGCCGACGGCGCGATGTGGTTCACGATGAACCAGGCGGACGCGATCGGCCGGATCGGCATGGACGGCGGCGTCACGGTCCACCCGCTGCCGACCGCCGGCGCCGCCCCCGTGGGCATCGCCGCCGGAGCCGGCGGCACGATGTGGTTCGTCGAGATCGGCGCCGGTCAGATCGGGCGGATCGGGCCGGACGGGCGGATCGACGAGTTCCCGCTCCCCGACCGCGGGGCGCGCCCCCACGCCGTCGCCGTCGACCGGCACGGAGACTGCTGGTTCACCGAGTGGGGCGCCAACCGCATCGGGCGGATCACCGCCGACGGCCGGATCGACGGCTATGAGCTGCCGACCCCGGCGTCGGAGCCGCACGGCATCGCGGTCGGGCCGGACGGGACCGTGTGGGCGGCGCTGGAGATCGGCGCGCTCGCCCGGCTCACCGTCTCCGTCCCGGACTGAGGCGCGTTCCCCACCGGGTCGAGGCGCCGTCCCGGGTCGAGGCGCCGTCGGCCCCGGGCCGGCGCGCCCCCGGCCTCAGCCCCGCCAGCGCCGCCGCCCCCGCGACCGCGAGCGCCGCCGCGCCCGCCGCCAGGAGAGCCCCGGAGGTCACGGTGAGGTCGGCCGGCGCGAGCCCCTGCGCGGCCTGCAGCACGCTCACCGCGACGAGCCCGCCGTACCCGGCCGTGGCCAGGGCGACCAGCCGGGTCCGGACCTGTTCCGTCCAGGCGGTCCGCGCCAGCAGCGCGGCGAGCACGGGCAGCACCTGAAGGGCGTGCAGGGTGACCGCGTGCGGCACCTTGAGCTGTCCCGCCGCGCCGAAGACGGACAGGTCGGTCGCCTGGGGCGGCAGCCCGATGGCCCTTCCGTTGGCGATCAGCGCCGCACCGGACAGCAGGCTGAGCAGCAGGACGGCCAGGCCCGCGCGGATCGCCAGGCGCATGCTCGGCGGCGCGTCCAGGCCACGGAAGGCGAGGACGGCGATGACGAGGATCGGCGGGATCAGGCCCACGATCGCGAATCCGGCGAGGGCGGCGGAGACCGCCGCGTCGGTCGGGGTGGTGAAGTTCAGGTGGGAGGGCACGCCGCGCCAGCGCTGGAGGGAGATCAGCGCGACCTCGGCGAAGCTGGCCGCGGAGAGCACGCCGAGCAGCGCTCCGGCCCTGCGGGGGACGGGCCGGAGCCTGCCGGTGACCCAGACCAGCGCGGTCAGCGTCACCCCGAAGGAGAACCCGAACAGGATCGGCTTGCGCCACGAGACAGGCCCCGTCCAGCCGCCACCGTCGACGGCGTAGACGGCCAGGTGAACGGCGCTGCCGGCGAGCAGCAGCGCCGCGACGGCATAACCGGACCGTTGATGAGCACGCATGGCTCCAAGCCTCCGGCACGGACGCCGGCCGGCCATCCTCCACCGGAAGGCCGTCGGCCTACACCGGGCGGAGTAGGGGCGGGGAGGAACGGCCGGGGCCGGCGCTCCTGGAGTCGGGGCCCACTGCCGGGGTATGGACACCGGATGAGCATTCAAGACGAACTCCACCAGGTCGAAGAGGAGATAGCGAGGCTGCGCGCCGAGGCCGCCGAGCTGCGCAGGCAGGTCGGCGAGATCGGTCCGACGGACGCCGCCGAGCGGTCGGCGATGATCAACATGGCCGACGAGCAGGAGGGTCTGGCCGAGGAGTTGGAGGGCCGGCGCGAGGGTCTGCTGAAACAGGCCGGCGGCACGGCCACGTAGACCCGCCGGGGTCGCGCCCCCAAGGGCCCGGGCCGCGTACCCGGGCCCGTCCCGCCGCCGGGCCGAGGCGAGACGGCGGCCCGCTTTTTACGACATTCGGTTACACACAACACCAAGGGGTAACGATAGGAACGAACCATCATCAGGGGGGATGAAATGATCAGCATGCTTCACAAGATGGGCGTCCGGTCGGGCATGATGTACACGGCCGGCCTCGCGTCGATCGGCCTGTCCTTCGCGACCTGGCTGACCTCCAGGGAAGTCGAGAGTGCCGGCCTGGACCGGGCGGACCGGTGGGGGATCTTCATCGGCCAGTGGGCGCCGACCTTCTTCGCGCTGGGGATCGCGCTGCGGATCGAGGAGACGCACACCGACACCCGGGCGATGGGCGGGGAGATGCTCGAGGAGACCTACGGCGAGACCAGGATGCCCTCACGCGCCGGGGTCTAGCCGGGAAGCAGGCAGGTGAGTGCGGGCCGTGTTCCGGGGGGACGCGGCCCGCCCGCGTGCCGGGCGACGGCACGCGCCTCCGACCGGCCCGGCTCCCGGCCGGACCGCTCCCCGACCGACTGCCTCTCCGACCGGCCGCTCCCCCGCCCGGCCGCTCTCCCGCCCGGCCGGTCTCACGGGCGCCTGACGATCGCCGGATGCCGCGGATCGTCGACACGGACGACGACGTCGGCGACACCGCCCGGCCCGACCTCCCGCTCGTAGCGCGCGTAGGCGGGCAACGTCCACCGCCACTCCGGGGCGGTCCGCCGGGCGAGCGCGCCCGGCGAGAGCCACAGGTGCACGGCCAGGTCGAACGGCAGCCCCCGGCCCAGCAGCAGGGCCCCGTCCAGCAGGAGCACCCCGCCCCGCGGCACGGTGACGTAGGAGGCGCGGGTGGCCCGGTCGGCGGCGCTGTCCCAGAGCGTGGGCAGGACCTTCCCCGAGCGGCCGGGATCGAGCGGGCCGAGCACCTCTCGGATCAGGGCTCCGTGGTCGAGCCAGTCGCCGTAGAAGGCGTCCGGGTCGGTCCGGCCGTACTCCAGGCGCAGCGACGCCGGGCGCAGGAAATCACCGGACGACACCCGGAGGACCTCGCGACCACGGAGGCGGAGCGGATCCACCAGCGCGTCCCCGAGCCACTCCGGCCGCGCCGCCGGAGCGCCGTCGAGCGCCACCCGCACCCACGAGTCCGGCGGGGCCGAGGCGATCCGGTCGGCGAGCTCCTCGACCAGCAGCGGCAGCGAGATGGGCCGTATGTCCATACGGACATCCTTCACCGGAGCGCGGGTGGGCCGCACGGGCTCCCCGGGCCTCCGGTGCGTCCGGGGACGACACGGCACCGCCACGATCCAGTCAAAGTCAGTCGTTATCCGCCCCAAAAGTTCACACACCGTGTTGTCGTCTTGTCACTAGCGGTAACGATCCATGTGGATCGTACCGGCTTGACCGTGACTGGGCACCGGCCTCCCGATCGTGCCCGTCCGGGAGGACGCGCGCTCGGGGAGCAGACGTGACCTTCGCGTCTCATCGTCACCACGATCACGGCAGGCCACCCATGGAGACAGTGCGTCAGGAGAACTTCGATGATCAAACGTGGTAAACCCACCAAGAACGGCCAGGTCAAGCTCACCTTCACCGTGCCGGCCGACCAGCCCCTGGGCGGGATCTCGCTGGTCGGCGACTTCAACGACTGGGACCCCTACGCCCACCCGATGCAGCGCAAGGACAACGGCACCTACCAGGTGAGCCTCACCGTCCCGTCGCAGCAGCCCATCCGCTTCCGCTACCTCGCCGACGGCGGAGTGTGGTTCGACGACGCCGACGCCGACCACCACGACGAGCACGGCGGACGCCTGCACCCGGCGGGTGGAAACCTCGCGACGCCCATCATGTAGGACACGGCAGCACGGCCGCCCGCGGCCCCGCGGCCGCGTCACAGGAAGGAGGCCCGCCGTCGCCACGAGCGCCATCCGCTGGGGCGGCCTCCCCCCTCCTGTCCCGCCCCGGCCCGGCCCTCCGCCCGGTGGGGCCCCGCGACCCCGCACGGGCCCCGGCGGAGAGCCGCCGGGCCGATCCCCGGTCTCCGGTCACCGGCCGTCGGCGGCGGTGCCGAGACCGTTCACCACGAGGGCGAGCACGGCGCCGTAGGCCGCGTGGCCGGCGGCCATGACCGCCGGGCGCCCCGGCCTGTCACCGGAGATCGGCGGCAGAATGCCCAGGCGCGGCACCCAGCCCTGGTAGCTGACGAGCCAGATGGCCAGCCCGTAGGCGACGCCGACGGCGACCGGCGCGCGCCGCCGCCCGCAGGTCAGGGCGTACAGGGCGCCGCAGGCCGCGCCGAAGCCGAAGTGGGTGATCGCGCCCAGTGCCCTCTCGCCCCGCTTGGGCCGGTGCCTGTGGCCGGGCAGGAAGGCGCGGGCGATCCGTTTGGGCGGCTGGTCCGGCATCAGGCCGGCCCGGTCTCCGGCGAGCATCACCGCGCTCATCACCGCGGTGGCGAGCACGCCGCCGGCGGCTCCGTTCACGAGGTCACGCGTCACGATCCCACCTCCTGTACGGATTTCCGTACCCGGTTACCGGGATGTATGCGCAGCGGGAGCCGCCTACCGGGCGTCGCCGAGCGCACCGAGGGTGTCGCGGGCGAGCTGCAGCTCCTCGCGCGGCCGCACCACCAGCACGGGCACCGCGGCCTCCCGCGCGCTCACCGCCCCGTCGGCGTCCAGGTCGGCCCGGACGGGCGGCTCGACGCCGAGGAGCCCGAGCCTGCGGCAGACGGCCTCGCGGACCTCCGGCTGGTCCCAGCCGATCTCCCCGGTGAACACCAGCGCGTCGAGCCGGCCCAGGCTCGTCGCGGCGGCGGCGATCTCCCGGGCCACCCGGTGGGCGAACACCTCCAGGGCCAGGGCGGAGGCGTGGTCTCCGGCGTTCACCAGGTCTCTCGTGTCGCCGGACCTGCCGTCCGAGAGCCCGAGCAGCCCGGAGCGGTGTTCCAGCCCCTCACGCAGCTCTTCGAGGGAGAGCCGGGAGTCCGACAGCAGCCACAGCAGCATGCCGGGATCGACGCTGCCCGACCGCTTGCTCATCGGGACGCCCTCAAGCGGCGTGAACCCCATGGAGGTGTCCACGCTGCGGCCCTGCCGGACCGCGCACACCGAGGAGCCCCCGCCGAGATGGGTGAGCACCAGGTGCAAGGTCTCGGCGGGCCGCCCCAGCAGCCGCGACGCCCGGCCCAGGGTCCAGGCGTAGGACAGCCCGTGGAAGCCGTAGCGCCGCAGGCCGTACCGGCTCCTCCACTCCGGCGGCAGCGGGTAGGTGGCGGCCGGCTCGGGCAGGTCGGCGTGGAAGGCGGTGTCCGGGCAGAGCACGTGCGGGATCTCCGGCAGCCGCCGCCGGCAGATCTCGACGAGCGCGAGCGCGGGCGGCACGTGCAGCGGGGCGAGGTCGGCGCACTCGCGCACCGCGGCCAGGACCCCGTCGTCGACGACCGCCGGGCGCCGTACGGCGTCGCCGCCGTGCACGAGGCGGTGTCCGACCGCCACGGGCCCGTGCTCGGGCGCGGCGTCGAGGAAGTCCGACAGCGTCCGTTCGGCCTCGGCCGGGTCGGGGCTCTTCTCGCTGTGCGAGGTGCGCAGGACCCGGCCGTTCTGGACGAGGTGGAGCTGGAGGCTCGACGACCCCGCGTTGACGGTGAGCACCGCCGGATCGGTGGTTCCCATGGCTTCCCGGTGCCCCCGGCGACGTGGGGCAAACGGCCCGCCCGGCCCGGATCCCCGGCGGCCCGCCGCCTTTCCGGCCGGCATGGGGCTCCGGCCGTCCCGGATTGAACTATATAAGTTATGACTCATACAATGGCGTCATGCACGCGTTCGACATTCTCGGCGATCCGGTGCGGCGCCGGATCCTGGAGCTGCTCGCCGACGGCGAGCTCTCGGCCGGCGAGATCGGCGCCGTCGTGCAGGAGGAGTTCGGGATCTCCCAGCCGGGGGTCTCGCAGCACCTGCGCGTGCTGCGCGACAACGGGTTCGCGACCGTCCGGGCCCAGGGCACCCGGCGCCTGTACGCCGTCGACCCCGCCCCCTTGCGGGAGGTCGACCTCTGGCTGGAGCGCTACCGCCGGTTCTGGGAGCGGAGCCTGGACGCCCTCGGCACCGAGCTCGCCCGGGGAAGGCGCGAGCGCCGGATGCGGAACGCCGCGGAGGCGGGCCCCCCGGACGGCACCCCCAAGACGGAGGACAGAGAAGACACATGACCGGCATCGCCCCCCTGACCTCGGCGTTCACGCCGACCCGTTGAACTGTCCTGAGCCACGGGCGTACGGTGGTGATAGTGGTTTCCGTCTTTGCACGGCTCCCCACAAGGGCGCTGTCTCCAACAGCCGTAGACAGCGGGGCAACATGACTCGACTTTCCGTCACGGTGAGCGACCATCCACACTTCTCCGTGGTCTCGCTCGCCGGTGATCTCGACAAATTATCGGCCCCACAGCTTGAGGAGGCGCTCGCGGGACTGCTGACGCGAGGACACGTCCGGATCATCATCGACACGGCGGACCTGGGTTTCTGCGACTCCACAGGGGTCTGGGCGCTGCTGACGAGCATGCGTCGCGCCTACGAGCAGAACGGCTGGCTCCGGCTGGCCGGCGTCCACGGATTCCTCGCCCGCCTCCTGGAGCTGACCCGGCTGGGCGCGGCGTTCCCCATCGACTCGGATGTGAGCGAGTCCCTGCGGCGGGCCTCCGAGGGGACCCTGTCGGCCTTCCGGTGAGCCCCGGCGGGCCCCGCCTCCCCCGGAGGTCCGCCGGGGCGGCACGGCGCCCCGCCGTCCGGCGGGGGTGGCGCTGGCCGCCCGTGCCGCCCCCTCCTCCCTCATGGTCCCGGCACTCCGACGTCACGCGGGCCGCCGGCCTCCCTCACCCTCCGTGCGGGTACGGCTGCGCGCGGTAGAGAACGGCGTTGATCCCGAGTGCCGCCGCGGCGTCGACGTTGTCGGCCCGGTCGTCGAGGAAGGTGACCTCGCCGGGGGCCGCGCCGAGCCCGTCGAGGACCTTTTCGAAGATGGCGGCGTCGGGCTTGGCCAGGGCCAGGCGGCAGCTGTAGAAGCGGTGGGCGAACATCGCGGCCCAGGGGGCGTGGTCGATGGCCGCCGCCAGCGGCTCGGGAGCGTTGGACAGCAGCGCGAGCCGGTGGCGGCCGGTGAGCTCGCCGAGCATGTCGAGGCTGGCGGGGTTGAGGTGGGACCAGCTCGCGACGTCGGCCGCGTTGAGCTCGGCCACGACGGGATCGGCGGCGGCCAGCTCCCGGCCGAGGACGTTCCCCCAGTAGAGGTGGGGGTCCTGGCCGCGGTCGTAGAGATCCCGGTGACGCCAGTAGCGCTCGCGGAAGGCCTCGGGATCCTGGCCCGCGACGGCGGCCATGGCCGCCACCTCCCCGGCCGGCTGCGCCAGGGAGATCACCTCGCCGTAGTCCAGCAGCATCCAGGCGGTCACGGATTCCTCCAGGTCGGTCCGGTGCGGGGCGGTCACGGTTTCTCCCAGGTCGGTCCGGTGAGAGCGGGCGGCGGGCGCGGGGATCCGGCGCCCCGACCGTACCGAGCCTGGAGGGGCGGCGGCCACGCCCAGCTGTTCCGCAAACATTTCACGTTCATTCGAACATCTTCGATGTTCATCCGCAAGCGGGAGCCGCATCGGGGTCCGACGGGAACAGCGGCCACACATCGGATGCCCTCGCCAGGCTCAGCGCCGCCGGTTATGCCGCCGAGCGGCCAGCCACAACAGGGCCATCGGGACCAGCGCGCCCACGGCCGCCCCGGTGAGCAGGCCCAGGATGGTGTCGAGGCCGCCGTCGGATCCGGCGAGCTCCTCTCCGGCGGAGCGCAGCAGCGACACCAGGGCCACCGCCGCCAGCGCCAGGGTGACGGCGACGAGGGCGTAGAACTTCGGACTGAAGAAGAGGCTGCGCCCGGGTGCCTGCGGCGGCGCGGCCAGCTCGGCGGCCGGTCCCACGCTGGCGGCCTTGGGCCGCTTGAAATACTCGAAACGCACCCACGTGCCGCACGGCTCCCAGCCGTCGGGGGCGAGCAGGTCGAGCAGGCCCTGCCTGCGGCCGGGCGGGACCAGCTCTCTCCGGTATTCCCACTGCTGGGGGTGCTCGGGGTCGCGGACGCTGACGAACAGGCCCTTCGCGTCGACCCTGTCGACCTCCCAGCCCTGCGCGCCGTACTCGTTGAGCATCTTGACGTCGTGGAACAGGTCGGCGGTCCAGCGCCAGGTGCGGGCGCCCGTGGCGGGCCCGGCGGGCGGGGCCGGGGTGACGGCCAGCTCCCGGGCCAGCTCGGCCACCGGGCCGAACTCCTCCTCGGGGTCGCCGCCGCTCTCGGCGAGGTAGCCGGCGAGGTCGTCGAGCGTGGCCCTGACCCGGTCGGCCGGCGTGCCCGCCTCGGCCAGCAGCACGGCGAGCTCGCCGAAGTAGCCGCCGCCCGCCTCCCCGCAACGACCGCTCCCGGCGGCCTCGTCGACGTGGCCGCTCATCGGAGCTCCTCTCCCTGCGGACCCGCGGGCTGCGGCGCCTCGACGCGGCCCTTGGCCAGTACGGCGCGCACCGACTCGTCGAAGCCCAGCCAGAGCCCGCCCTGCTCGGCAAGCGTCTGCCTGCCCTGGTCGGTGAGCCGGTAGTAGCGGCGGCCGGGCCCGCGCTCGGTCACCCGGAACTCGGCGGTGACCAGCCCCGCCTCCTCCAGCCGGTTGAGCACCGGGTAGAGGGTGCCGCCCTTGATCTGACCGAGGCCCGCCTCGGCGAGGTCTTTGGCGATCTCGTAGCCATAGTTCTCGCCGGCCGTCAGGCTGGCGAGCACCAGCAGGTCGAGCACGCCTTTGAGCCAGCTCGCGCGTCGATCGCTCGTCATGGTAGCGATCCTACCTAGCCCGCATGCCCGACTAGCTCGCGCCGCGGCTGCGGGGTGAGCACCAGGCCACGGAGGTCGATCAGCGCGTGCAGCAGGATCGGCAGGAGCAGGCTGTCGGTCCTCAGGTAGAGCGAGGTCAGCCCGAAACCGATCAGGGCGACCATGAGCATGCCGCGCCAGCCCTGGTAGAGGTGGCCGAGGACGAAGACCACCAGCGCGCCGAAGGCCGCGACCCCCTCGCTCAGGCCGAACGCGTGCGTGCCGACCGCGATGAGCAGGCCCCGGTAGACGATCTCCTCGGTGACGCCGGCGGTCACCGACAGGCCCGCGGCGTACCAGCGCTCGGCCGGGGTGCGCGGCAGCAGGTGGTGGAAGGCCTGCTGGCCGGGGACGGGCCTGCCCCTGGCGGCCAGCCACCTGATGACGAGCACCCCGGCCGTGGCGGCGACCAGGAAGCCGGCGATCGTGCCGAGGGTGTCAGCCAGCGGCTCCTTGATCACCAGGCCGACGCCCGCGGCGTCGAGCCCCGGCTCCACGGCGACGATGAGCAGCGCCACGGCGGCCAGCGCCCACAGCTCGGCACTCCAGAGCGTGAACATCCGGCGGTAGACCGCGGGGTCCTGGTCGCGGGTACGGGCCAGCCTGTCGTAGGTGCGCTTGCCGAGCAGGGGGCTGACGACGGCCAGGTAACCGACGAGGACGGCCGTCAGGGCGAGCGACAAAGGGGTGAACGACACGGGGGACCTCCATAGGTGCTGTGCTATCTAGACGGTAGAACAAGCTAGTTAGGAATACAACCTAGATGGCGATCCCGCCACCCTCGCGGGCACCCGGGAGCGCGACGCCGCGCACTCCGGCGAGCGGTCGAGCCAGACGCCCGATCGAGGGGCGAGGCGGGCGCGGCGGGCTCCCCACGCCGGCACTTGCGTGGCTAACTTTGTTAGCCTAAAGTCATGGCTAACAAAGTTAGCCATGGAGGAACGGTGCTCAAGAAGATCCTGCTCATCGCCGTCGCCCTGCTCGTCGCCGTCCCCGCGGGCCTGTACGCCTGGACGCTCGTCGCCCCCCACAAGGTCCGCACCGAGATCGAGATCAACGCTTCGCCGGAGCGGGTGTGGCAGGTGCTGACCGACTTCGGCACCTATCCGCAGTGGAACCCGTTCATCGTGAGCGCGGAGGGGCAGGCACGTGTCGGCGCGGTGCTCACCAACCGGCTCTCCGACCAGGGCGAGATCACCACTTTCAGCCCCACGGTCCTGGCCGCCATCCCCGGGCGGGAGCTGCGCTGGATCGGCCGGTTCGGGGTGCCGGGGATCGTGGACGGCGAGCACTACTTCCGCATCGAGGACCTCGGCGCCGGACGCAGCCGGCTGACGCAGGGCGAGACGTTCACCGGCGCGCTCGTGCCGCTGGCCGGCGGCGCCCTGGAGGTGGCCGACAACTTCGCGGCGATGAACACGGCGCTGAAGGCCCGCGCTGAGAAGATGCCCTGATGAGCACCCAGCCGGAACTGACCCCCCTCACCCCCCGGGCGGCGGAGATCGTCACGGTCGCCCGAGAGCTGCTGGAGGAGGAGGGACGCGACGCCCTCACCATGCGTGCCCTGGCCGACCGGCTCGGCATCCGGGCACCGTCGCTCTACAAGCACCTGCCTGACAAGGCCGCCGTCGAGGCCGCGCTCATGGAGCGGGGGTTCGCCGAGATAGGGACGGCCCTCCACGCGGCGCTCCAGGCGGCCCTCGGCTCGGCGCCCCGGCGGGAGCCGGTCGACGCGGTGCTCCGTGCCTACCGGCGCACCGCCCTGGCCCACCCCAACCTCTACCGCCTGGCGACCTCGGGACCGCTCCCCCGGCAGCGGCTCGCCCCCGGCCTGGAGGAGTGGGCGGGCACCCCCTTCTTCCTGGCCGCCGGCGAGCCGTACCTGGCCCAGGCGCTGTGGTCCTTCGCCCACGGGATGGTGATTTTGGAGCTCGACGGCCGCTACCCGGACGGCTCCGACCTCGACCGGACCTGGGCGGAAGGGGCCCACGCCTTCACCTCGCGTCCCGCCCGATGAGCTCCGCCGGCGCGTCCTGCCGCCGGATCGTGCGGGGCCGTGGGACACTCCCTCCGGGACCGGAGTCACGTTCTGGCAGGCCGGGGCGTATGCCGCTGCTGATCCAGCGAGAAACGGGCTATCGGGACCGGTCCCGTGGAACCTATGGTCTCCGGGGGGAACCGAGGATGTCTCGCGTCCGTATCACCATGGACAACGCCGCCCTGCGCGAGGTGGCCGCGCACACCGCCACGGGCAGGGAGCCGCGCTTCGACGCCCGGACCACCCAGGTGGTGGGGCGGGTCGGCGCCGGGCACGGCGGCAGACCGGTCGAGGAGGTGGAGGAGGCCCTGCGGGCGGCCCTGCTGCAGCTCCCCGGGGTCCAGCAGTTCGACGGAGCGCAGATCGGCAGGTGGGCCAGGCGCATCAGCCTGCGGCAGGATCCGCTGGCCGAGCCGTAGCCGGACCTCAGGCGCGCAGGACGGTGAGCCGGACGGTGGATCCGGCCGGACCGTGGAGGATCTCCACCTTGTCGCACATCTGGCGCATCAGCCAGAGCCCGTAGCCGCGGCGGGACCCGACCGGGGGCGCGGTCGTGCCGGCCTCGGCGTCGGTGAGCAGCCCCGCCCGGTCACTGATCTCCGCCACGATCCGGTCGGCGGCGCGCAGCAGGGTGACGGTGCCCGCGGTGCCGGCGTGGTCGAGCACGTTGTTGGCGGCCTCGCTGATGGCGAGGATGAAGTTCATCTCCCGCAGCTCGTCGAACGCCTCCGGCTCCAGGAACCGGCGGGCCAGCTGCCGGAGCCCGGCGAGATCGCCGACGATCGGGAAGGACACCTTCCGGTCACCGTCCGCGGCCGCCCGCGCGCCGTCCGGTGCGACCTGCGTGCCACCGAGGGTCACCTGCGCCCCGTCCCGGGCCACCTGCGCCCCGTCCAAGGCCACCTGCGCCCCGTCCGCGGCCGCCGACGCGCCGTCCAGGGTCACGTGTGTGCCCTCGGCAGCGGCTCGGGAGCCCTCCTCCGCCGCCCGTACGCCCTCCTGGGCCGCCTCAGCCACGAGATTCTTCGACAATCCGGACGACCTGGTCGAGGGCGGAGATCCGGAAGAGCGCCCGCAGGTGCTCGCTGACGTCGGCGAGGACCAGCTCGGTGCCCCGCTCCGCCGCTTCGGCGTGGGCGTCGAGCAGGGCGACGATCCCCGACGAGTCGCAGAACTGCACGTGTGTCATCTGGATCACCAGTCTGCCGGGCGGGTGGGCGAGACATTCCCCCACCGCGGTGGACAGCGCCTCCGCCGCGTCGCGATCGAGGTCGCCGACCGGGATGAGCAAGAACGAGCCGTCGGTATCCGCCCGCTTCTCAAGCCGAATGGCCATGTCCTCACCACAGGGTCAGTTGTGCACCAGGTATCGTCAGATTACCTGAAAAGCCAGGAGTGAGATGCGGCAGGAACCCCCCTTCGGCGGCGGAGAGATGGGCGAACGGATCCGAGGGCACGACTGGGGGGCGACTCCTCTGGGGCCGATGGATCAGTGGCCGGCCCCCCTCAGAGGCGCCGTCGACATCGCACTCTCCTCCGGCATGCAGATCGTCCTGTTCTGGGGGCCCGAATACATCGCCCTCTACAACGACCCCTACATCCCCACCATCGGCGCCAAGCACCCGGCGGCCCTCGGCCGACCGGCCGTGGAGAACTGGGCGGAGACCTGGGACGTCCTGCGCCCGCTGCTCGACCGGGTGCGCGAGACGGGCGAACCCTTCTGGGCCCCGGACCACCCCTTCCGGCTGATCCGGCACGGCTTTCTCGAACAGACCTACTTCGACGTCTCCTACGGCCCCGTACGGCTGGCCGACGGGTCCTCCGGCGGGGTGCTGTGCCTGGTCAGCGAGACGACCGGACGGGTGCTGGGCGAGCGCAGGCTGCGTACGCTGAGCCAGGTCGGCGCGGCGACGAGCGGGATGGGCACGCGTCAGGAGGTGGCGCAGGCCGTCGTCTCCGTCCTGGCCGAGGCACGCGACGACGTGCCGTCGGCCCTGCTGTATCTCTCCGGCGACGACGGGGACCTGCGGCTCGCCGGGCCACAGGGCGCGGCTCCGGCGCGGATCGCCGCCGACGACGACCTCCTGCGCTCCGTGGCCGGCGGGGACGCCGCCACGGAGCTGCCCGGCGGGCGTTTCGGCTCCTGCGGCCCGGTGGTCGCGCTGCCCCTCACCTCGGGAGCCGACCTGCTGGGCGTGCTCGTGTGCGGGGTCAACCCGATGTTGCAACTGCGCGGGCCGTACCAGGAGTTCTTCGAGGTGCTCGCGGCGAGCGTGTCACGGGCGCTGTCCGCCGCCGAGGCCCACGAGCGGGAGCGCGACCAGGCGCGGGCGCTCGCGGAGCTCGACAACGCCAAGTCCGCGTTCTTCGCCAACATCAGCCACGAGCTGCGCACCCCGCTGACCCTGATCCTCGGCCCCCTGCAGGAGCTGCTCGACGACCCCTCCCTCGGCTCCGAGCAGCGGGTCGCCCTCCACGCGGCCCGCCGCAACGCGATGCGGCTGCTCACGCTGGTCAACGACGTGCTCGACTTCACCAGCGTCGACTCCGGCTGGACCCGCGCCCGCTACCAGCCGACCGATCTGGTCGCGCAGACCGCCGAGCTGGCCGGGGTGTTCCGCTCGTCGATGGAGAGCGTCGGGCTGACCCTCCGCGTGGAGGGCGGGCCGCCGCCGGGGCCGGTCCACCTCGACCGGCGCATGTGGGAGCGGATCGTCTTCAACCTGCTCTCCAACGCGTTGAAGCACACCTTCACCGGCGGCGTCACCGTCGGCGTCCGGGACGGCGATGGCCATGCCGTGGTCACGGTCTCCGACACCGGCGTCGGCATACCCGGCCACGAGATGGTCAGCCTCTTCGAACGCTTCCACCGGATCAGCGGGTCGCCGTCGCGCAGCCACGAGGGGACGGGCATCGGCCTGGCCCTCGTGCGCGAGCTGGTCACCCTCCACGGCGGCCGGATCGAGGCCGACAGCCGTGTCGGCGAGGGGACGACCTTCACGATCACCCTGCCGTACGGCTCGGCGCACCTGCCCCAGGACCAGCTCGTCGAGGCGGGCGCACCGTACGGACCGGCACCGGGCGAGGCGCCGTGGCTGCCGATCCCGGACGAGCCGCCGGTCCGCGGCCCGGCGGCCGGGACCTCGGCCCGGGACACGGCGGACGGAGCCGATCGAGACACCGCGGACAGGGCAGCGGGCCAGGGCGCGGCGGGTGAGACCGCGGACCCCGTCCCGGCGGCCGGGACCGTCCCGGAGCCCGCCGCGGACCATCCCGCTCTGGAGCGGATCCTCGTCGCCGATGACAACGCCGACCTGCGCGACTATCTCGTCCGCCTGCTCAGCCCGCACTGGGTGGTGACGGCCGTCGCCGACGGCGCCGCCGCGCTGAACGCGGCCCGGGAGCAGCCGCCCGACCTGGTCATCGCCGATGTGATGATGCCCGGCATGGACGGGCTGGAGCTGGTGCGCAGGCTACGCGGCGACCCCGACACCCGGAGTGTGTCGATCATGCTGCTGTCGGCGAGGGCCGGCAAGGAGGAGTCCCTGACGGGGCTCACCGCGGGGGCCGACGAATACCTGGTGAAGCCGTTCTCCGCCCGGGAGCTGCTCACCCGGGTGCGCGGCGTGCTGCGGCTGGCCGCCACCCGGTCGCGGCACAACCGCCAGCTGCGCGAGCTGACCGAGGCCGCGCTCGCGATCAACGAGGCACCGTCGGCGCGCGAGGTGCTGGCGCTCACCGAGAGATACGGTCGGCTGCTGGCCGACTCCCCTGCCGCGGAGGTGGCCCTCACCTCCGGCGGTGACCTCCGGATCGAGCCGCCGAGCGCCACCGCCTCCGGCGACGGCGCCGACGACACGGTGCTCCGGCAGCTCGCCCAGCTCACCGTCGCGCGCCTGGAGAACCTGGAGCAGCTCGAGCTGGAACACCGGATCGCGACCACGCTGCAGCTCGCCCTGCTGCCCGAGGTCCCCGACATCACCGGCGTGGAGATCGTCGGCCGCTACCTCCCGGGCAACGACGAGGCCGGCGTCGGCGGCGACTGGTACGACGTCATCCGCGTCTCCGACGACGAGGTGGTGCTGGTGATCGGCGACATCGTCGGCAAGGGGGTGAAGGCCGCCGCCACCATGGGCCGGATGCGCAACGCGCTGCGGGCCTACGCCCTGGAGGACCCCGACCCCGGCCGGACCCTCAGCCGTCTCAACCGGATGACGGCCGGCCGCCACGACCGCATGCACGGAACCGTCCTGTGCGTGCGGCTGTCGCTGCCGACCGGACACCTGCACTACTCCAGCGCGGGCCACCCACCCGTCCTGGTCTGCCGGGCGGACGGGGAGGCCGGCTATCTCGACGGCGCGACGGCCCCGCTGATCGGGGCCGTGCCGTCCATGGTCTTCTCCACGGCCGAGGCCCGCCTGGACCGGGGCGACCGGCTGCTCCTCTACACCGACGGCATCGTCGAGAAGCGGTCGGCGGACATCCTCGCCGGCATGGCCAGGCTCCGCTCCGAGATGGCGAGGGCGGCCGGTCTCGGCCTCGACGCCCAGTTGGAGTCGCTGCTCAACCTGATCGACCGCGAGGACAACCGCGACGACGTGGCCCTGCTCGGCTTCGCCCTCGCCTGAGCGTCGCCGGGTCCAATCCCGCGACGCGATCCGGATCAGTCCTGCGACACGATCCGGACGAACTCCTCGAAGGAGAAACGTCCGTCGCCGTCGGCGTCGGCGTCACGGTTCAGCGACCCGATGGCCTCGGCGGGCAGGTCGGGGAAGTGCTCGCCGAACTCCTTCTCCGTGATGAAGCCGTCGCCGTCGCCGTCGATGGCGGCGAACGCCTGCCTCAGCTCCGTCAACCGCTCACCGGTGGGCTCTGCCGACATGCTGGTCCGCCTTCCTCGACGACCTGTGAACGCCCCGCGTCCGATCAGCTGACAACTTACGGGAGCCCCCGCCCACCCGGCCACCCCGCCCCCGCCGGCCCCTCCACGCGGGGCCTCCAGCAGGACCTTACGCAGGGCCTTTCCGCGGCGGGCGGGCGCTCCACCACGCCGGAGCACCTACTCCGCGAGCCTAGACTTCCCACCATGATTCGTCCCGCGACACCGGATGACGTTCCGGCGATCATCGACATGATCCGTGAGCTGGCGGAGTACGAGCGGGCGCTCGACGAGGTCGAGACCACCGCGGAGCAGCTCCACGACGCGCTCTTCAGCCCCGCCCCCGCCGCGTTCTGCCACATCGCCACCGACGGGGAGCAGGTGGCGGGGTTCGCGCTCTGGTTCGTCACCTACTCCACCTGGCTGGGCAAGCACGGGATATACCTCGAAGACCTCTACGTCCACCCCGGCCACCGGGGTCACGGGTACGGCAAGCAGCTGCTGGCCGAGCTCGCCCGCATCTGCGTGGAGCGCGGTTACGGCCGGTTCGAGTGGTCGGTTCTCGACTGGAACACCCCGAGCATCGCCTTCTACCGGGCACTGGGCGCGGAGCCGCTCGACGAATGGGACAGATACCGGCTCACGGGAGCGGCGCTCGAAAAACTCGCCGCGACCGAGAGACTGGGATAACCGGATGCGGACGCGGGTCCGCACCACCCGCGGAAACGTCAACGGGGCCAGCTCGACACCGGTCGGGCTGGCCTTTTCGGTTGTCAGGACATGCCCGCCCGGTCCGCGGCGCACGGCCGCCGCCGGCCGTGAACCTTTCATCCGCCCGCCCTCCCCCGTGCCCTTCTGAACTGCGCGGACGTCCTCCGCCGGGCCGGGGGGAGAGCAGGCCGTTTACACCTCGGGAACGGCGACCTAGAGTCCGTTCCGCGTGAGCGCCTCACCGCCATTGATCAGCAATCCGTCCTCCTCCGAAAGGGAGGGTAGTTCTGTGAGTAAATGGCGAAGTATCGCTGTCGCCAGTGCGGTCGCGTTCCTGTCCACGCTGCTCGCCGTCGTTCTCGTGCCCGTTCCGGCCTCGGCGCACGGAGCCATGATGGTGCCGGGCAGCCGCACCTACCTCTGCTGGCAGGACGGCCTGTCGACGACGGGTCAGATCATCCCCATCAACCCCGCCTGCGACGCGGCGGTGGCCCGGAGCGGGGCCAACTCCCTGTACAACTGGTTCAGCCTGCTCCGCTCCGACGGTGCGGGGCGGACCCGGGGATTCATCCCCGACGGCCAGGTGTGCAGCGGCGGCAATCCCGGCTACAGCGGGTTCGACCTGCCGAACGCCGACTGGCCGGTGACCCACCTGACCTCCGGGGCCGGGATCCAGTTCAAATACAACAAGTGGGCCGCCCACCCCGGCTGGTTCTACCTGTACGTAACCAAGGACGGCTGGGACCCCAGCCGGGCGCTCACCTGGGACGACCTTGAGTCCCAGCCCTTCCACACCGCCGACCACCCGCAGAGCGTCGGCTCCCCGGGCACCAACGACGCCCACTACTACTGGAACGCCACGCTGCCCTCGGGCAAGTCCGGCCGCCACCTCATCTATTCGGTCTGGAAGCGCTCCGACAGCAACGAGACGTTCTACAACTGCTCCGACGTCGTCTTCGACGGCGGCAACGGAGAGGTGACCGGCGTCGGCCGGCCGGGGCCCACCCCCACTCCGACCCCGACGCCGACCGTCACGGGAGGGCCGGGCGGCGGCTGCGCCGCCACCTACCGGACCGTCAACTCCTGGTCGGGCGGGTTCCAGGCCGAGGTGACCGTGACCAACCGGGGCTCCTCCACCCTGAACGGCTGGACGGTGAACTGGACGCTCGGCAGCGGCAGCACCGTCAACAGCCTGTGGAACGCCACCTACACCACGTCCGGGTCCGCCGTCACCGCCAAGAACGCCGACTGGAACCGGACCCTGGCGCCCAACGGCTCGACCACGTTCGGGTTCACCGGCGTCGGGACCAGCGGCTCACCCGCCCTCACCTGCACCAGCCCCTAGGAACGCGGGGCCTCGGCCGGTCGCCGCCGGGCACCGGCCGAGGCCACCGCCGGCCGCTCCGAGCCACCGGCCTCTCTGAAAGGAACCCCGTGGCGTCTGGGAACAGGATCGCGTCGCTGCTGGGACCGGCGTCGATGGGGGCCGCGGCGGCCCTGGTCGCGGCGGCCTGCGTCGGCGGGACGCCGACGGCCCGGCACACCGTCGCCCATCCGGCGGCTCCCGCTGCCGGCTGCTCGGCCACGGTCACCCTCGTCGAGTCATGGCCGGGCGGCTACCGGGGCGCGGCGACGATCAGCAACACCGGCGGCCGGCCGATGAAGGACTGGTACGTCCAGTGGGTCATGCCCCGGGACGCGACGCTCACCCAGGCGTGGAACGGCACCCACATGCAGAGCGGCCCCATCGCGATGATCCACGCGCCGGCCGGGAAGCCCGCGCTGCCGCCGGGGGCCACGGTCTCCGACATCGGCTTCGTGGGCGCCGCCGCCTCGCCCCCGGCCTTCACCGAGATCACCTGCGGCTGAGGGCGGCGGCGGGGCGCACGGGTCAGCGCTTCCCGTAGCGCTGGTTGAAGCGCTCCACCCGGCCGGCGGTGTCGAGCACCCGGCCGCGTCCGGTGTAGAAGGGGTGGCTGGCGGAGGAGACGTCGACGTCGACCAGCGGGTAGACGTTGCCGTCCTCCCATTCGACGGTCTTGTCGGCGGTCACGGTCGAGCGGGTGAGGAAGGCGGTGCCCGCGCTCGGGTCGCGGAAGACGACCGGGCGGTAGTCGGGGTGGATGCCCTGCTTCATGGTCATCGGTCCTCTCGGAACGTCACGTGCTTGCGGATGATCGGGTCGTACTTGGCGAGCGTGAGGCGGTCGGGGTCGTTCCGCCGGTTCTTGCGGGTCACGTAGGTGTAGCCGGTGCCCGCGGACGACCGCAGTCTGGTCACGGGGCGCAGCTCGTTCCTGGCCAAGCTCGGCTCCTTTCTGTTCGACACGCTGTGCAGCGATGCCGATAACCGTTTTCACCACCGAGGTATTCCCCCCGGGAGAACACCGCCGGGCCGCCCTCCCGGGGGGACGCGGCTCCACACGGCCCCGGGAGGGCGGCCACGGCGCTCGGGGAGCCCGCGGGCCGGCCCCGCCCGCCCACGTCGGCCCGGAAAAATGGTTTTAAGCACCGGACGGCGGCCTGACAGGAACCTTTCTTGGCCATATTGACCGATCATCGGACGGAGCAATTCCCGCTGACCGGGAAACTCATGCGGTTACCACCGGTGGAAGCGTCCGAAGCGGAATCCCTGTGGCGCCGGAACAGCGATCCCGACGTAATGCGCTGGATCAGCGACGGCTGCCCGGATTCGCCGGCCCAGGTCGCCGGGCGCTGCGAGGCACGCGCCGCCGACTCCTACGACAGCGTTCTCCTCGGGATCGAGACGCTGGAGGAGGGGTGCCTCATCGGACACGGCCCGGCGGGCGGGCGGGCGCGGCCCGGCGGGCGTGGCTCAGCAGACGGGCGGGACGCCGCCCACCCGGTGCAGGGCGTCGAGATAACCTCCGCCGACGTCGATCCTGGTGGTGTCGGCGAGCCTGTGCCGGACGCACGTGCTCTGCCACCGGGCCCTGGAGCTGATCTCCTGGAGGCGGAGCCGTCCCTTGCGGGTGATCCCCCTCGCGTGGCCGACGTACATGATGTCCGGATCGACCCGCTCGACGTGGAGGCCGAGCAGCGGGAAGCCGGCGCCGAGCGTCTCGATCAGGCCCGCGGTCGAGTCGAGGTCGACCCCCGGCAGGGGGCGGGCCCGCTCACCGGCCGATCTCAGGGCCCGGTGCGTGAAACCCGAGCCCGCCCAGCCCGCCCCGGAGGCGGACTCGACGTCGCGCAGCCGTACGGCCGCGTAGCCGTCGAGCCGGAGCTCGCCGGAGATCTTCTGGAGGAGCACCCACCTGCGCCCGACGCCCATGACATAGCCGCTCAGCCGGTCGGCGCCCTCGATGGCGCTGCGCACCCTGACGGGGCGTCCCGCCTCCAGCGCCCTCCGCAGATCCTTCCTGATGCCCATGAAGAAGGATTGTCCAGGTCCATGACCGCTTTTTCACCTGAATTTCGTGCACCGAAAACACGTTGCGTCGCCGGAGACGGACCGGCCATTCTCAACTCATCGGACCATGTTCGGAGAACGCACATGAACGAGCGGATGAGCATGCGGGAGAAAACTCGCACGTGACGATTGGCGACGTCACGCGCGGGCCGCCCGGGGAATCTCCCGGAGCGGCCGTCCGCATTCTCGGCGGGTGAGGGCGCTGGTGTGCCCGGCGGTTTCATAAGCCGCGATGGGCGGGTTCGATCCCCGCACCCGCCACCCCGTCCTCCCTCTCGCACCGGCCGCCCCGTCCTCACCCCCGCACCGGCCGCCCGGCTCCCGGTCCGGCCCCGCGCCCGGTCACGGCGGCGGCCGGGCCACCGGCGCGACAGCGGATGCCGCGGGTGACCCGGCCACCGGGGACCACACTCCGGTGGACTACCTCAGGCCGGCGTCGACGGCGCTGGTCAGGGAGCCGGGGTCACCGGACATCTCCCAGATCATCACACCGAGCAGGCCCTTGCTCCGCAGCCACGCGGTCTTCTTGCCGATCGACCACGCGTCGTCGAAGGTCCACCACTGTCCTCCGTTGCCGGTGTAGCAGTAGGTCGCGACCGCCTGCTCGTCGTGCTTGACGGTGCATCCCGGCACACTGGCCATCAGGTTGGCGTATCCGCGGGTGCCCGCCTCGTCGGTGAACTGGCCGGGCGCCGCGCCGGTGGCCGACTGCCACTCGCCGGACCTGCCGCCGTCGGCGACGCCCTGCCAGCCGCGCCCGTAGTAGGCGAGACCAACGGTGATCTTGCGCGGGTTCACCCCGGCCTGCAGGTAGACGTCGACCGCGTTCTCGACGCTGAAGTGGAAGGAGTACGGGTCGTCGGTGTCGGCGTACAGGTTGCCCTGGTGCCCGGTCCGGTTCGGCTCCCAGGAGTTGTCGCTGCCCGAGCCGTGGAAGTCGTAGCCCTGGACGTTGAAGATGTCCAGGGACTTGGCGACCTCCGGCAGGTCCCAGCCGGCGGCGATCTTCGCCGGGTCGGCCGGGGTGAACGCGGTGAGCTGGTAGCGCTTGCCGGTCTCCTGGGTCAGCGCGTCGAGCTGCCTGCGGAACTCGGCGATCAGCAGCGTGTTGTTCGCCTTGTCGTTGGCGCCGATGTGGTTGCCGGCGTGTCCCTCGGCGCCGGGCCACTCCCAGTCGAGGTCGATGCCGTCGAAGATCCCGGCGGCGCTGCCCGGCCCGCCCGCGGCGTTGTAGACCGGCAGGTTGCCCTTGATGTACATGTCGATGCAGGAGCTCACGAACTTCTTCCGGGAGGCGTCGGTGGCCGCCACGTCGGAGAAATACTTCGAGTAGGTCCAGCCGCCGAGCGAGATCAGCACCTTCAGGTTCGGATACTTCGCCTTGAGCTTGCGGAGCTGGTTGTAGTTGCCGCGCAGCTTCTCCCAGCCGGTGTCGGCGACGCCGTCCACCGACTGCGCCGCGCTCATCGGCCTGCCGTAGTCGGCGTCCGCGTCACCCGCCCCGTCACCCTGGTTCGGGTCCTGGGGGTTGGCCGTGGTGCCCTTGGTGACACCGTGCAGGCAGGTCAGGTTCACCGGGTCGATGTTGCCGAAGGCGTAGTTGAGGTGGGTCAGCTTCGCTGCGACACCGGTCGTGTCGAGGTTGCGCACGAAGTACTGGCGGCCGTAGATGCCCCACTGCACGAAGTAGCCGACCCGGGCGTAGCCGCTGCCGACGATGTCGTCGGTGCTCACCTTCAACGCGTTGCTCGCGGCCGAGAGGTTGTCGTACAGGTCGCGGGCCTTGACGGTGAAGGTGTATTCGGTGGACGGCGACAGCCCGCTCACCGTGGCGGAGGTGTCGGTGACCGCCGCCACCAGGTTCGTGCCGGCGTAGACCTCGTAGCCGGCGATGCCCTTGTTGTCGGTCGAGGCCCCCCACGCGAGGGAGACGCTGGAGGAGCTCTTGCCGGTGCTGCGCAGGTTGGCGGGCGCGGTGGGCGGCTGGGTGTCGTCGCCGGCGTTGTTGGTCGTCACCTTCAGCGCCGCGCCGGCCGGGGAGAGGGTCCCCTTCCTGTCCTTGGTCTTGACGGTGAAGGTGTATTCGGTGTTCGGGGTCAGGCCGGTGAGGGTCGCGGCCGTCCCGGTGACCGTCGTGGCCAGGGTGGCGCCGTTGTAGACCTGGTAGCCGACGATCGGGAGGCTCCCGGGGGTCGCCGCGTCCCACGCCAGCGACACGGTCTTGGTGGTCTTGACCGGCGAGCGCAGGTTCCCCGGGGCGGCCGGCGGCGTGTCGGCCGAACCGTCACATCTGACGTCGTTGACCCGGCAGTTCTCCGGCTCGGCGGAGGCGCTGAGCCGGAAGGAGGGGCTGTAGGGCTCGGTGGACCCGCGCGCGGCCACCGTCGTGTTGTAGTGGGCCGGGCTCAGCGTGACCTGGCGCCCGCTCTGGCTCAACGAGGCGTTCTCCGCGCCGCTCGCGGTGACCCCGGCCGGCAGGTCGAACGTGATCGACCAGCCGTTGAGCGCGGTGTCGGTGTTGTTGCTGACCACGAACTTGCCCTGCGTCCCGCTGCCCGAGTAGGCGGCGGTGAGGGGCGCGTCCGGCGGCGGCGGGTCGCCGCTGCCGTCGCAGTTGGCGTTGTTGATCGTGCAGCTCGTCGGCTGGGCCGCCGAGCTGAGGGTGAACGTGGGACTGTACGGCTCGGTGTTCCCGTTCGCCCGCACGGTGTTGATGTAGAAGGCCGGGGTCAGCTTGACCCGCGTCCCGCTCTGGGTGGTGGTGGCGTTCTGGGCACCGCTGACGGTGACCCCGGCCGGCAGGTCGAACGTGATCGACCATCCGGTCACCGGCGTGGTGCCGGGATTGCTCACCACGAACTTGCCCTGATTGCCGGTCAGGGTGAAGGCGGCCGTCAGTCGGGTGGCGGCATTGGCGGGAGCGCTGATGGCGGCGAGGGCGGTCGCCAGGACGAGAGCCAGCAGCACAGCGGCGGTTCGGCGCATGCGGGAACTCTTTCTTAAAGGAAAGTTTCCTAACAATTACGCGGATCGTAAACCTGCCCTCCCGTGTCGGCAAGGCCCAAAACGGCGCACTTCCCGCTCCCGCGCGGCCGACACGGGCGGCCTCCGCGACACCACCCGGAGAGGGAAGTGACGTCACATGGGTTGCTATGACGTCAAAATGACGTCATAGTGATGCGTATGGACGTCACGCCCTTTGTCGAGAACCTCCGCCGCGCACTGGCAGCGTCGGCGGCGGTCGCCGACCCCGAGACCCGGGCCGCCGTGGAGAACCTCACGACGGCACTCGACTCCGCCGTCAGGCTCACACTCATCGACGCGCTCTCCGCCGCTGCCGACGAGGTCACCCGAGAGCTCGCGCCGGGCTCCGTCGAGGTGCGGATCCGCAACCGCGAGCCCGAGTTCGTGGTGACGCCGCCTCCGGCGGCCGACGTCTTCACCTCGCCGTTCCCGCCCATGCCGCCCGGCCCGCCATCCCCGCCCGCTCCCCCGGAGCCGCCCCTTCCGCCCGGTGAGGCGGGCACCGCGCGCGTCACGCTGCGGCTGCCCGAGTCGCTCAAGGGCCGGATCGAGGAGGCCGCGGGGCAGGAGGGCGTCTCCGTCAACGCCTGGCTGGTCAGGGCCGTGTCGGCCGCCCTGTCCGAGACCCCCCGCACGCCCCGCCCGCCCTCCACCGGAAAGCGCATCAGCGGCTGGGTCCACTGACCCGACCGCCCCTCACACCCTCCACGGAACTTCACGCACCCCGCAAGGGAGATCTCGCCATGCCCGCATTCCAGACCCCCGCCCCCATCACGCTCCGGGTGGACTTCGCCTCGGGCGACCTGGACATCACGGCCACGCCCCGCACCGACACCGTGGTCGAAGTACGGCCGGCCGACCCGTCCAGGTCCATCGACGTGGAATACGCCGAGGAGACCCGTGTCGAACACGCCGGCGGCACGGTCTCCGTCGAGGCTCCCGGACGGTTCCTGTCGCTGGGCCGTACCCCCAGGCTGAAAGTCGTCGTCGGCCTGCCGGAGGGCTCACGGGTCGACTTCACCACCGCTTCGGCCGCCGCCCGGATGACCGGGCCCCTGGGCGAGGTCTCGGCCGACACCGCCTCCGGCGACGTGCGGATCGACCGCTGCGCCGGCCTTGCCGCCAAGACGGCGAGCGGTGACGTCATCTGTGACGTCACCGCGGGCGGCGCGCAGGTGAGGACCGCGTCCGGAGACGTCGGCCTGCGGGAGGTGCACGACGGGGCATCGGTCACCACCTCCTCCGGCAAGGCCGACCTCGGCGTGGTCGGCGGCGCCGCCACCGTCAAGACGGCCTCCGGAACCGTCCGGATCCGGCAGGCCGGGGACTCCCTCCAGGTGAAGAGCGCCTCGGCCGACGTCACCGTCGACTCGGTCGCCCACGGGAGCGTCTGGGTCAACACCGCGTCGGGCGACGTCGTGATCGGCATCCCCACCGGGACCAGCGCGTGGCTCGACGTCTCCTCGATCTCCGGCAGGGTCGGCTCCTCCCTCGAACAGTCCGACCAGCCCACCGACGACGGGGCGAAGGCCGAGGTCCACGTCAAGACCGTGTCCGGCGACATCGCCATCACCCGCGCCCGCCCGTGAGAAATCCGCGATCCGTCAGACGCCCGTAAGGAGATCCATGATGAACGACATTCAGGCCTGCACCCTCATCCACACGCGGCACACCGAGATGCTCGCCGAGGCGGAGGCCCTGCGCCTCGCGCCGAAGCACCCCGGGCCCTCGCGCCGATGGGCCGCCCGGGTCCTCCACGGGCTCGCCGACCGGATCAGCCCGGCACCGGCCCGCGGATACGACCACCGCCCCGCCCCCCACAGGCCGACGGCCGCCTGAGCGTCCCCCCACCCGGCCGTCGTCCTGTTCCGGTCGGCCTCCATTGTCCGTAACGCCTGACCTGTATCTCCGGACGGCCCGATGTCGGGGCGACGCGGTAGCTTGGTGGCTGCTCACCACGGCCGCCCATCACAGCTGCCACCACGAGGGAAGAGAGATCGTGACGACGTCTATTCATCAGCGGATCGCCGAAGAGCTGGGTGTGCGCGAACGGCAGGTGCAGGCGGCCGTGGAACTGCTCGACGGCGGGGCCACCGTGCCGTTCATCGCCCGCTACCGCAAGGAAGCCACCGAGATGCTCGACGACGCGCAGTTGCGCACGCTCGAGGAGCGGCTCCGCTACCTGCGTGAGCTGGAGGAGCGGCGCGCCGCGATCCTGGAGTCGATCCGCGGCCAGGGCAAGCTCGACGACGCCCTCGCCGCGCAGATCGCGGCGGCCGACTCCAAGGCCCGGCTGGAGGACATCTACCTCCCCTACAAGCCCAAGCGGCGGACCAAGGCGCAGATCGCCAGGGAGGCCGGGCTCGAACCGCTCGCCGAGGGCCTGCTCGCCGACCCGTCGGTCGACCCGCAGGCCGCCGCGGCGGCGTTCGTCGGCGAGGGGGTGGCCGACGCGGCCGCCGCGCTCGACGGGGCCCGGGCGATCCTGGTCGAGCGGTTCGGCGAGGACGCCGACCTGGTCGGGGAGCTGCGCGAGCGGATGTGGGGCAAGGGGCGCCTGGTCGCGGCGGTCCGCGAGGGCAAGGAGGAGGAGGGGGCCAAGTTCTCCGACTACTTCGACTTCGCCGAGCCGTTCACCAAGCTGCCCTCCCACCGGATCCTGGCGATGTTCCGGGGGGAGAAGGAGGAGATCCTCACCCTCACCCTGGAGCCGGAGGAGGAGCCCACCGGCACCTACGAGGGGCGCATCGCCCACCGCTTCGGCATCTCCGACCAGGGACGCCCGGCCGACAAGTGGCTGGCCGACACCGTCCGCTGGGCCTGGCGCACCCGCATCCTCGTCCACCTCGGCATCGACCTGCGGATGCGCATGTGGCAGGCCGCCGAGGACGAGGCGGTGCGCGTGTTCGCCGCCAACCTTCGCGACCTGCTGCTCGCCGCCCCCGCGGGGACCCGCGCGACCATGGGGCTCGACCCGGGTCTGCGCACCGGAGTGAAGGTCGCGGTGGTGGACGCCACCGGGAAGGTGCTGGCCACCGACACGATCTACCCCCACGAGCCGCGCCGCCAGTGGGACCAGTCGCTGGCCACGCTGGCCACGCTGGCCAAGAGACACGGCGTGGAGCTGGTCTCGATCGGCAACGGCACCGCGTCGAGAGAGACCGACAAGCTGGCGGGCGAGCTGGTGAAGCTGGTCCCCGGGCTCACCAAGATCGTGGTGTCGGAGGCCGGCGCCTCGGTCTACTCCGCCTCCGCCTTCGCCTCCCAGGAGCTGCCCGGCATGGACGTCTCCCTGCGCGGCGCCGTGTCGATCGCGCGCCGGCTCCAGGACCCGCTGGCCGAGCTCGTCAAGATCGACCCCAAGTCGATCGGCGTCGGCCAATACCAGCACGACCTCGCCGAGACCAAGCTCTCGCGCTCGCTCGACGCGGTGGTCGAAGACTGCGTGAACGCCGTCGGCGTCGACGTCAACACCGCCTCGGCACCGCTGCTGACCCGGGTCTCGGGCATCGGCTCCGGCCTCGCCGAGAACATCGTCCAGCACCGCGACGCCAACGGCCCGTTCCGCTCCCGCAAGGCGCTGAAGGACGTGGCCAGGCTCGGCCCCAAGGCGTTCGAGCAGTGCGCGGGCTTCCTGCGCATCCCCGGCGGCGACGACCCGCTCGACGCCTCCAGCGTGCACCCCGAGGCCTACCCCGTGGTCCGCCGGATCCTGTCGGCCACCGGCGGCGGCATCAAGGAGCTGATCGGCAACGGCACGGCGCTGCGGGCCCTGCGGCCGCAGGACTTCGTCGACGACACCTTCGGCCTGCCGACCGTCACCGACATCCTGTCGGAGCTGGAGAAGCCCGGCCGCGACCCCCGCCCGGCCTTCAAGACCGCGACCTTCAAGGAGGGCGTGGAGAAGATCTCCGATCTCAAGGCCGGCATGTTGCTGGAGGGCGTGGTCACCAACGTCGCCGCCTTCGGCGCGTTCGTCGACGTCGGCGTGCACCAGGACGGCCTGGTCCACGTCTCGGCCCTGTCGCACAACTTCGTCAAGGACCCCCGCGAGGTGGTCAAGCCCGGTGACATCGTCCGGGTGAAGGTGCTCGACGTCGACATCCCCCGCAAGCGCATCTCGCTCACCCTGCGGCTGGAGGACGAGCCCGCCAAGGGCTCCGGCCGGCGCGACCAGCAGGGCGGCGAACGGCGTGACAACGGCCGGCGGGGTGGCCAGCAGCAGGGACGCGGCGGCCAGCAGCAAGGACAAGGACGGGGCGGCCAGCGGCAGGACCGCGGCCAGCAGCGCGGCGCGCCCAGTGGCGCGATGGCCGACGCGCTGCGCCGCGCCGGACTCGACGGCTCCGGCGGCAACCGCTAGTGCGGTGACCGCACGCCTTCACCGGGTCCGGTCGCCCCAGGACGCCGGTACGGCGGGCGGGGCGGTAGACGTTCCCGGCCGCCGGAGCGGCGATACCGGCCGCGGGGGTCGGCAGTAGGGCTCGATCAACGGCGGAGACCTCCGATGTGGTGGAGGGCCTGGGTTCCACACCACATCGGAGATCTCCGTGTCCCGCCGCCACGCCCGCCCGACGGTTCACCGCAGACCACTGCCTGCCGGGCGGATCAGCGGCAAGGGGTCAGCGGCGGCGGAGCAGGGGCATGGCGGCCAGGACGAGGCCGACGGCCAGCGTGGCCAGGCCGATCCAGAACCACTCCTTGGCTCCGCTCATGAAGCTGCCGCCCACGTATCCGAGGCCCTGGAGCGTCCAGGTGCCGCCCATCAGGATGAGCAGGGCGCCGAGCCCGATCGGGAGCCAGATCCTCATCGCGCACCCGCCCGGCGGGAGCGGAGATCGTCGGACGGGGCGGTCCCGGGCGCGTGCTGGACCGCCTGGCAGTTGACGTGTGGCACCGAGCCTCCTGAAGCTGTCGTCCGTTGCCGGTCAGGTGCAGGCGAGGCACAGCCTCAGCCGGTCCTGCCGGTGCCGGCCGATTCGGCCGGCCGGTCCGTGATATTCGTCGATGCTGGCAGGACCGGCATTACCCACACAACCAGGACTATCCATAGATACAGCCAGCTATCCCATGGATACGGACTTCCGGCCCCGCCGGTCAGGAGAACTCGGCGGCGAGCAGCCCGAACAGCGCCTCGTCGACGAAGGATCCGGCCACCCAGGCGTGGTCTCGGAGCGTGCCCTCGCGCCGGAAGCCGACCTTCTCCGCCGAGGCGATCATGGCGGTGTTGGTGGCGAGCGTCTCCAGCCCCAGCCGGTGCAGACCGCGGATCCGGAAAGCGTAGTCGCACAGCACCCGCAGCACGTCGGGGGCGTATCCCCGCCCCCGGGCCTCGGGCAGCAGCGTGATCCCCAGGTGGCCGTTGCGGTTGAGGGCGTCGATCCCCCAGACCAGGCAGGAGCCGAGCAGGTCGCCCCCGGAGAGCGACTCGACGGCGAAGCCGACGTTGGCGGGATCGGGCTCCCGCCGCTCGTATCGGGCGATGGCCCGGTCGACCGGCTCGGGGACCCACGGCTCCGCCGTGGAGCTGACCGCCGTGTCCACGTCGTCGTGCAATCGGTGCAGCGCGACCAGATCGTCTTTCGTCACGGCCCTGAGCAGAACCCTGT
Source organism: Streptosporangium sp. NPDC048886 (assembly GCF_055586905.1). Classification (NCBI taxonomy): domain Bacteria; kingdom Bacillati; phylum Actinomycetota; class Actinomycetes; order Streptosporangiales; family Streptosporangiaceae; genus Streptosporangium; species Streptosporangium sp. NPDC048886. The sequence goes on along the minus strand of NZ_JBVJHH010000019.1, from coordinate 130,052 downwards.
CTCCACGGAGCATAAGTGGAACCCTAACGCCGGACGGCGTGCAACCGATCGTCAAGCGGTCCGCAGGCACCCTCCGTTACCCATGGCGGGCACCGCACACGAGACGATCGGAAAACCCGATGAACCGCACCACGACGAAACTGCTCTGGGTGGCGCCGCTGCCGCTCGCCATCGCCGGCATGCTGGCGGCCACGAGCGGTGTCGGCCTCTGGGGGGTGGGGGTCTTCGTCGTCTGCCTGGGCGGTTTCGTCACCATGGGGTTTCTCGTCTCGGACGCCTCGGGCGACTCCCATCTCCTGCGGACCGGCGTGCCCGCCAGCGCGCTGATCACCGCCATGGACACCACCGGCTGGCAGGTCAACGGCCGGCGCGTGGTGGTCTTCGGCCTGCGCGTCACCCCGGCGTCGGGCGTGCCGTACGAGGTGCCGGAGCACCGGCAGCAGGTCCCGCCGATCCTGCTGGGCGGGATGCTGCCGGGGATGACCGTGCAGGTCCGCACGGATCCGGCCGACCCGCAGAGGTTGTGCGTCGACTGGTCGGTGCTGCCGCTCCACAGTGGGACAGGGCATGACGAGACAGGACACGCCAAGGCAGGACACGCCTGATCAGCTCGCGGTTCTCGGGGCGGCAGGCGACAAGGCCGCCGGCGGCCCCGCACCGGCGAGCGCGCCGCCCTGAGCGTGCCGTCGGGGCGGCGCGGGACCGCGGCCAGGGTCAGAGCAGGCGCCTGATGTCGCCGTAGGCCCGGTAGAAGCCGCCGCGCTCCGAGAAACGCACACCTTCGACGAGATAGCGGGCCCCCGCCTCGCGCACCCCCTTGGGGAACTGGACGTTGCGCCGCGTGTCGTAGCCCTCGCTGATCACCCGCACCCGGAGCCGCTCACCCTCCTGGACACACTCCACGACCACACCGCGGTCGGCGCCGGAGACGGCCTCCAGCCTCACGCTCTCCAGCGCCGCGGTCGGTTCCACCACGGCCAGACCGGCCGCCGCCTTGACGTCCACCGGCTCGGGGACGGTGCCGTCCTGGGCCGCCCTGATCGCCTCCTCCGTGGCGTCGATGCAGGCCAGGGTGCCGTCGGTGGTCACGATGTAGAGGCGGTCGTCGAGATATTGCATGGAGAAGGCCGAGCCGCAGCCGGTGGCCAGCTTCCACAGCCGCTCGCCGTTCCGGTCGAAGCAGTAGACCGAGGAGTGGTTGTCCCCGGCGAAGACGTAACGGCCGTCGGGCGCGGTGGCGCAGGAGAAGACGGTGGCGTCGCAGCGGTAGACCCCCTGGCTCACACCGTCGGACTTGCGGAGCCGGTGCACGGCGCCGCGGGCCGTACCGGCGTAGACCGAGTCGGTCTCCTGCCAGCCGAACAGCACCGCGCCGTTGAGCGACGTCTCCCAGACCGGCGCGCCGTCGGCGGCGTCGTAGCGGGCCACGCCGGTGGAGTGCCCGTGGTAGACGGCCTCGTCGTCGCAGCGGACCATCCAGGCCGAGTCGCCCCGTCCCTTTCGGGCCCACTGGAACTCGTCCTCGTGGTCGATGGTGGTGATCCGGCCGGCCCGGTCGGAGACGCCCAGCACGCCGTCGTGGATGTCCAGCCAGTAGATGTCGACGTCTTCGGCGATCTCGTAGGCGAGCCGGGGGACCTTCCCGCTGAGGTCGTATACCTTGCCGTCGTCGGCGCCCGCGTAGATCCAGAAGTCGTCGGCGACGATGCACTTCACACCGTCGGGCAGCCGGAAGCGGCCGGTGACGGTGCCGGTGTGGGTGACGGTGTAGACGTCGCCGTTCTGGTTGCCGACCCAGCAGCGCTCGGAGTCGACGAAGATCCCGAACGCCGCCGCGCCGCTGGCGAAGCGCCACAGCACCGGCGCCTGGGTGGCGGTGGAACGGACGCTCACCGCGCTGCGCCGGGTGACCGCCCGGCGCTGGCGGACCCCGCGCACCGCGGGCGCGTATCCCCTGCGGACCTTCTCGCTGATCTTCTTCGCCGCCGCCGCCTCGGCCTTCTCCGGGGTGGCGAAGGCCGACACCTTGGACTGCCCCGGCTCGCCGATCCGGCCGTAGCTGATCGTCACCTGGAGCCCGTCGAGCACGACCTCGTAGAACTTGTGCGAGCTGCCGCCGTCCTCGGACAGCTCCAGGTACGTGCTCCGTGCCGTCATGCCACACCTCTCCGTTGTCGACTTTCCGCGGAGCGTACGGCAGGCGGGCGACAAAACAGGGGAACAGCGACAGAACGGCGGGTGCGCTCTGAACCGCCACCCGGCGGGAGGGGGCGCCGCGCCCTCACGGGCCCGCGGACAATCAGCTCCCCGGCGACGGATCCCCAGGCGGCGGCCCCGCCGGAGGCGGACCCTCAGGTGACGGGTCCCCGGACACCGCTCTGCCGGCCGGCGGGCCCGTGGCCTCGTGTCCCGGATGTCCCGGCCGGCGCCGGGCCTCGTCCCGCTGACGGTGGTGGATCAGCGCGACGGCGACCGAGGTCACCGGGGCGGCCAGGAAGGCGCCGACGATCCCGGCGAGGACACTGCCCAGCGCGATGACGATCAGGATGACCGCGCTGGGCAGCTCCAGCGCCCGGCCGTAGATCTGCGGCGCGAGCACGTGCCCCTCCAACTGCTGGACCAGCACGGTGACCGCGACCACGATCAGCGCCACCAGCCAGCCCTTGGCCACGAAGGCCACGACCGCCGCCAGCAGACCCGCCGTGAACGCGCCCACGACCGGCAGGAACGCCCCGGCGAACGTCAGCACGGCCAACGGCAGGGCGATCGGCACGCGCAGGATCCACAGCGCGACCCCGATGAAGAACCCGTCGACCAGGCCGACGATCGCCACTCCCCGGATGTAGCGGCTGACGACGTCGAAGATCACCGTGCCGCTCTCGCGCAGGGTCGGCCTGACCCCGTTGGGGGCCAGGCCGGTGATCCACGCGAAGAGCCGGTCGCCGCTGTGCACGAAGTAGATCGACAGGATCATGGCCAGCACCAGGCCGACCAGGATCTCCCCCACGGTGCGCGCGCCCGCCAGGGCACCGTGGGCGATCTCCCCGCCCTGCCGGCTCAGATACTGCCTGACCTGCTCGGACAGTCGGGAGACCGTCTTTTCGTCCAGGCCGAGGGCCGACGCCAGCGACTGCAGGTCACCGCCCGCCTTGCCGAAGCTCCGCTGCAGCTCGGCCACGCCGGCGACGGTGGGCGGCACGAGCAGCGCGACGAGCGCCGCCAGGATGAGGAACCCGCCGAGGCAGACGGCGGCGGTGGCGAGTCCCCGGCCCATCCCGCGCCTCCTGAGCCACCGGTAGGGCGGGAGCAGGAGGGTGCTGATGGCCAGCCCGAGGATGATGGGGATGACCACAGCCTGGACCACGTAGAGGACCCACAGGATCACGGCGACCAGGGCGATGACCCCCAGCGCCCGCCACGCCGCGTCGCCCGCCCGCCACAGCCTCCCGCCGTCCCCGGCGGGGCCGATGCGCTCCCCCATGCTGGCCCCCTTCCCCACGGGGATCACCAGCAACCCTGCTGAGCTGGGCGGACGCGAGGCCGGCGGAGCCCTCAGCCCGGCCCGATGACGGCCACCGCACCGGCGTCCCGGCGGTCATCCCGGGACCCGTCCGCGGCCAGGACCGGGCGACGGCCCCGGCCGCGGCCGTACCCGGCCGCCGCCACCATGCCGAGCAGGGCCAGCACCGCCACCTCCAGGACCACCACCATCCGCTGGGTGACCCCCGCGGGGATGTCGTCGTTGGTCAGGTCGATGCCGGCCATCCGCACGACGTACGGCAGGACCACCAGGACCAGCACGCCCAGGCAGGCCAGGCTCAGCAGCCGCACCGGCCGCGCATGACGGCTCGCGGCGTGCCGCCGGGCCAGCATCAGACCCGCCACCGGCATCGTCAGGAAGGCCACGAACGCCGCGTACCGGTGGATGCCACCGGACATCGACAGCGGCACCCCGGGCTCGTCGGTGGGGAAGGCGCCGATCAGCAGCATGCACAGGCCCCAGACGCCGACCAGCAGCGCGGCCCCGCGGTCCTCGCCGCGCCGGGACAGCGCGGTGCCGAAGGCCGCCGCGCCCGCGGCGAAGAACGTGAGCGAGACGGGCAGCAGCCAGCCGTCCGGCTCGAACGCGTACTCGCTGATCACGGTGTGCACCGGATCGAGGCCGGTGGCCACGTGCAGCCCGAACATCGCCACGGCCCCGGCGCCGATCGCCGCGTAGCCACCCAGGATCATCCTGGATCCAGATAAAGCCTGACTCCCCATGGCTCAACCATGGCGACGGAGCGTTGTCCGGAGTACCGGAAATGATCCCCAGTCGCCCCTGAGCGATCCCGGAGGGACCCCGGGGCGGGGTGGTGCCCACATCAGGGGGGACGACTCCGGCACGACTGCTGTGAACTGGGAGAACAGCGCGGAAGGTAGTGCCTGCCCCCTCAGGGTCGCGACTCCGGGGGGACCCCGCTTGACTTCGAGCGCGCTCTAAGGAGGAAGGTGGTCTCCATGGGGATCACCATCCAGGAGGCCTCGCGCAAGTCGGGGCTGAGCGCGCACACGCTGCGCTACTACGAGCGCATCGGGCTCATTCACCAGGTGGACCGGGACCCGAGCGGGCACCGCGCCTACACCGCGCCCGACCTGGACTGGCTCGGATTCCTCACCAAGCTGCGCGCGACCGGCATGCCGATCGCGGACATGTGCCGCTACGCCGAGCTGCGCAGGCAGGGGCCGGAGACCTCCGCCGAGCGGCGGCGGATGCTGGAGACCCACCGTGACCGGGTCCGGACGCAGATCGCGCAGCTCACCGAGGACCTCGGCGTCCTCGACTACAAGATCGACTTTTACAACGCGCTGGAGGGCCAATGAACAGGCGCCGTCTCGGTCAGGGAGGTCCGGAGGTCTCGGCCATCGGACTCGGCTGCATGGGAATGTCGGAGTTCTACGGCACGGCCGACGAGGCCGAGTCCATCGAGGTCATCCACCGCGCCCTCGACCTGGGGGTGAACTTCCTCGACACCGCCGACATGTACGGCAGGGGCCACAACGAGGAGCTGGTCGGCCGGGCGATCAGAGACCGCAGGGACGAGGTGGTGCTGGCCACCAAGTTCGGCATCGTCCGGGGTGAGGACCCGGCCCGCCGCGGCATCGACGGCAGCCCCGCCTATGTGAAGAAGGCCGCCGACGCCTCGCTCCAGCGGCTGGGCGTGGACCACATCGACCTCTACTACCTGCACCGGCGTGACCCGGGGGTGCCCATCGAGGAGACGGTCGGCGCGATGGCCGAGCTGGTCGCCGAGGGCAAGGTCAGCCGGATCGGCCTGTCGGAGGTGAGCGCCGAGACGCTGCGCAAGGCGCACGCCACCCACCCGATCGCCGCCCTGCAGAGTGAATACTCGCTGTTCACCAGGGGCCTGGAGGAGGAGATCCTGCCGGCCGCCCGGGAGCTGGGCATCGCGCTGGTGGCCTACTCGCCGATCAGCCGGGGGCTGCTCGGCGGCGCGCTGGCCCCGGCCGGGGAACTGCCCGACGACGACTTCCGCAGGAACCTGCCCCGCTTCACCGGGGCGAACGGGGCGCGCAACGAGGAGCTCGTCGGCGAGGTCCGCAGGATCGCCGACGAGGTGGGCTGCACGCCGGCCCAGCTCTCCCTGGCCTGGCTGCTGACCCGGGGCGAGGACGTCATCCCGATCCCGGGGACCAAGCGGCTGCGCTACCTGGAGGAGAACGCGGCGGCGGCCGACGTCACGCTGACCCCCGGCCAGCTCGCCGAGCTCGACGCCGCCGTGCCGGCGGGGGCCGCCCTCGGCGACCGCTACCCGGACATGTCCTCCATCGAGCGCTGACCCGCGCGGGGGCCGAGCCCCGGGCGGGACCGGCTCCCGCACCGGGGTGCCGCCCGGGGCCGGGAGCGGCCGCCCTCGGGGCCGTCAGGGGCGGCTCGGGGCTGTTATCCGCCTCAAGGCGGATTTCACCGCCCGGGTGCCCGCTCTACCCTCACCTCATGAACCAACGCCCGCCCCCCACCGCGATCGACTGGCTGATCGCGGTGGTCATGGCGCTGTTCGCGGTCGCCGAGGAGGTCGGCGACCGCGCCTTCCCGGCGGACCGCCCGCATCCCGGCTGGTGGATCGCGGTCGCCGCCGCCTCGGTGCTGGTCCTCCTGCGCCGGCGCGCGCCGGCCGCCGTGACGTGCGTCTACTCGCTGGCGGCCGTCGCGGCGTTCGCCTACTCCGGTGAGTCCGCGTCGGCCTGGCAGTTCTGCGCCCAGCTCCTGCTGCTGTTCACACTGCTCAGCGAGGTGCCGCCACGAGATCCGCGGGCTGTCGCCGGGCTGGCCGTGACGGCGCTGTTCGTCGGCGCGATGATGTTCGCGCCCCCCGGGCCTCCGGGGGCGGGGGACGCGGCGGTCGCGCTGGTGATGACCTCCATCACCGGCGGGGCGGGCGTCGCCGTACGGCGTCACCGGCAGCTGGCGTTCCACGCGCAGGAGCGCGGCGAGCTGCTCGCCCGGGAGGCGGTGAGCAAGGAGCGGACCAGGATCGCGCGCGAGCTGCACGACGTCGTCGCGCACAGCGTCAGCGTGATGGTCATGCAGGCGGGGGCCGCGCGGCTGATGCTCCGGCCCGACCAGGTCACCGAGCGCGAGGCGCTGAACGTGGTGGAGGAGACGGGCCGGGAGGCGGTGGAGGAACTGCGCCGCATGCTCGGGCTGCTCCGCACCGGCCGCGAGGGCGACGGATTGGCGCCGCAGCCGAGCCTGGCCCGGCTGGACGACCTGGTCGAGCAGATGCGCGTGGCCGGTCTCGACGTCAGGCTGAGCGTCGAGGGCGAGCCGGTGCCGCTCCCGGCGGGGCTGGACCTGTCGGCCTACCGGATCGTCCAGGCGGCGCTGGCCAACACCCTCCGGCACGCGGGCCCCACCGGGGTGGGGGTGACGGTCGCCTACCGGCCCCGGGCGCTGTCCTTGGAGATCCTCGACGAGGGCCCCCGCGCGGGCCGTACCGGGCCCGCGGGCGGGCCGGGGCACGGGCTGATCGGCATGCGCGAGCGGGTCGCGCTCTTCCACGGCCGGCTGTCGGCCGGACCGCTGCCCGGCGGCGGGTACGGCGTGCGGGTCACACTCCCGCTGGTCGCGCGGATCAGGCCGGGCGAGGTGGTCGCGTGAGCGTCCCCTCAGAGCGCGCCGACCCGTAAGGATGCCGTGACCGCCGGGCAACCTCGGATGGTTACCGTACGGTCACATGCACAGTAAGCAGCTCGCCATCGTCGGCGTGGCCACACTGACGGCCCTGGCCGTCCCGGCAGTGGCGCACGCCTCCCCCGACACGTCGGTGACGGTGACCGTGATGGGCACCTCTGACCTGCACGGCAACACCCTGAACTGGGACTACTTCAAGAACGCCGAGTTCACCGACAGCAAGGGCAACGACGTCGGCCTGGCCAAGGTCTCGACGCTGGTGAACAAGATCCGTGCCGAGCGCGGCACGGATCGGACCTTGCTGTTCGACTCCGGCGACACCATCCAGGGCACACCGCTGGCCTACTACTACGCCAAGATGGAGCCGGTCGACGAGACGGGCCGGCTCCACCCGATGGCCCGCGCGATGAACGCCATCGGATACGACGCGGTGACCCTGGGCAACCACGAGTTCAACTACGGGCTCCCGCTGCTGGCCACCTGGGTCAGGCAGATGAAGGCCCCGGTGCTCGGCGCCAACGCCGTCCACGACAGGTCGGGACTGCCCGCCTACCAGCCGTTCACCATCAAGACGATGCGGATCAAGGGCGAGAGGCCGGTCCGGGTCGGCGTGCTCGGCCTGACCAACCCGGGCGTGGCGATCTGGGACAAGGCCAACGTCGAGGGCCGGCTCCGCTTCACCGACCTGGTGCAGAGCGCCAAGAAGTGGGTCCCGGTCATCCGCGGTCTGGGCGCGGACGTGGTCGTGGTCACCGCGCACGCGGGCGACAGCGGGATGTCCTCCTACGGCGGCGACCTGCCCGTCGAGAACGCCTCGGCCATGGTCGCCGAGGAGGTGCCGGGCATCGACGCGGTGCTGTTCGGGCACGCGCACAACGAGGTGGCGCAGCGGTACGTCACCAACAAGGCCACCGGCCGGCAGGTGCTGCTCACCGAGCCCAGCAAGTGGGGCCAGCGGCTGAGCGTGATCGACTTCCAGCTCACCAAGAAGCGCGGCCGGTGGACGGTGACCGGCAAGTCCTCCACCACGCTGAACACCAACACGGTGGACGAGGACCCGAAGATCGTCGCGCTCATGAAGGAGCAGCACGACACCACGGTCAGATACGTCAACACCGTGGTGGCCCAGTCCAAGGAGGAGCTGTCGGCGGCCGAGTCGCCGTACAAGGACACCCCGATCCTGGACTACATCCAGAAGGTCCAGACCGAGACGGTCAAGAAGGCGCTGGAGGGCACGGCGGACGCCGGGCTGCCGGTGCTGTCGATCGCCGCGCCGTTCAGCAGGACCGCGACCTTCCCGGCCGGGCCGGTGAGCGTGCGGGACATGGCGGGCCTGTACATCTACGACAACACGCTGATGGCCGTGAAGCTCACCGGGGCCCAGCTCAAGGACTATCTGGAGTATTCGGCCAAGTACTACAACCGGCTCGCGCCGGAGGCCCCGGTCGATCTCGCCACGCTGACCAACGCCAACGGCACCCCCGACTACAACTACGACCAGCTGTCCGGCGTCAGCTACGACGTCGACGTCGCCAAGCCGGTCGGCCAGCGGATCGCCGGACTGTCCCACCAGGGGCAGCCGGTCGCCGCCGACCAGCAGTTCGTGGTCGCGGTCAACAACTACCGCCAGTCCGGCGGCGGCGGCTTCCCCCACGTGGCGACCGCCCCGGTGGTCTACAACGCGCAGGTGGAGATCCGCCAGGCGCTGATCGACTACGCCACGGCGACCGGGGTCATCGACCCCGCCGGGTTCGCCGAGGCCGGCTGGCGGCTGACCCGCGACGGCAGGCCGCTGTTCTGACGGCAGGGCGCGCCGCGGCCGCGGCGCGCTCCCCTGTCAGCGGCGCGCTCCCCTGCTAGACGGAGCGGGTGGGCCCCTGCGCCGCGGCGCCCTGGTGGACCGGCTCGACGGACTCGACCGCCTCGACGGACTCGTGGACCCGGTCGCGACGGTATTCGCGGAACGAGTAGGCGATCGCGCCGGCCCAGGTTAGGGCGACGGCGACGTAGACGGCCGCCTGGACGCCGCCGGAGGCGCCGATCCAGTCGCTGCGCAGCAGGGTCCGCACGTTGGTGAGGACGATCAGGCCGCCGACGGCGGAGCCCAGGATGCGCGGCGGGATGTGGCGGACGAGCCAGGCCGCGATGGGGGCGGCGACGACGCCGCCGAGCAGCAGGACGGCCACCCAGGCGGGGTCGATGTTCTCCGAGCCGATGCCGAGGAGGAACCCGGCGCTGGCGGCGACGGCGACGAGGAACTCGCTCGCGTCGATGGATCCGATCACCTTGCGCGGCGCCAGGCGCCCGCTGGCGAGGATCGCCGGGGTGCCGATCGGCCCCCAGCCGCCACCGCCGGTGGAGTCGACGAATCCGGCGAGCAGGCCGAGCGGGGCGAGGAACCGCTTGCGCAGCGGCTTGCCCAGGTTGCCGCGCGGCAGGCCGGAGACGGTGAAGCGGACCAGGACGTAGGCACCGAGGGTCAGCAGGATGATCGACATGACCGGGGCGGCGGCCTCGGTGGACAGACCCGACAGGAAGGTGGCGCCGACGAAGGCGCCGGCGGCGCCCGGGATGCCGACCTTCCCCACCACCTTCCAGTCGATGTTGCCGAAGCGCCAGTGTGAGATGCCGGACGCGAGGGTGGTCCCGATCTCGGCGAGGTGGACGGTGGCCGACGCGGCCGCGGGGTTGGTGCCGACGGCCAGGAGCAGCGTCGTCGAGGTGACGCCGTAGGCCATGCCCAGGCTCCCGTCCACCAGTTGTGCCGCGAACCCCACGAGACCCAGGAGTATGAGCGCGCGCACAAGACCTCCCTCCCATTTTTCCGACTTGTCTAGTAGGAAAAATAGTGAATGCAGAAAGGGGATGCGTCAAGTGAGTGTGAGACAGCCCATCTCGGGATCCGGACGGCTCCGCGGCCCCGCCGGCCCGTGTGGAGGTCAGTCCGGCGGCGGGAAGGGGTGGAAGAAGACGGTCTCCCCCTCCCCCTGCAGCCGGACGTCGAACCGGTAGGACCGCTCCCCCGACGGCGAGGCGATCAGGGTGGCGCGCCGTACCGGATCGAGTCCGGCCGGCGGCGGCGTGCCGCCGGCCGGATAGACGCGGGTCCAGACCGGCTTGAGCAGGCCCCGGGCGAAGACCAGGAGCGGGATGTAGGTGTCCGGCCTGGCGGTGCGGAACCGGTAGGAGCCGTCGGCCCCGGTCGGGCAGCGGCCGAACAGGCCCGGCTGGCAGATCTCCAGCAGCGCGTCGGGGACCGGCTCGCCCGCGCCGTCCAGGACCCGGCCGTGCAGCTCGATCGCGTCCGGATGGTCCTCGGGCACCGCGAAGGGCCCCTCGGCGTACGGCAGGGCGTGGGCGAAGAACGGGCCGACCGTCTGCGACGGGGTCAGGGGCGGCATCAGTCCTCCTCGAAGGGGGTCTCGCCCAGCACGACGTCCCAGCGGTAGCCGAGCGCCCACTCGGGCTCGGTGGTGTCCAGGTCGAAGGCGCAGACGAGCCGTCCGCGGTCCTCCGGCCGGGGCACCGACCGGAAGATCGGGTCGTGGGCGGACAACGGGTCGCCGGGGAAGTACATCTGGGTGATCAGCCGCTGGGTGAACGCGGTGCCGAACACCGAGAAGTGGATGTGCGCCGGCCGCCAGGCGTTGGGGTGGTTGCGCCAGGGGTAGGCGCCCGGCTTGATCGTGACGAACCGGTATCGGCCGTCGGCGTCGGTCAGGCAGCGGCCGAAGCCGGTGAAGTTGGGATCGAGCGGGGCCGGGTGCAGGTCCAGCGGGTGGGCGTACCTGCCGGCGGCGTTGGCCTGCCAGATCTCCACCAGCGTGTTGGGCACCGCCCGGCCCCGGCCGTCGAGGACGCGGCCGGTGACGATGATGCGCTCGCCGATCGGCTCCCCCTCGTGCTGCCTGGTCAGGTCGTAATCCAGCGGCCCGACCGCCTGGTGGCCGTAGACCGGGTCGAGCAGCTCCGCCGCCTCGGGGTCGGCGGCGGGCCGTACCGGCGGATGCGCGGGGGCGCGCAGCACGGTGCTGCGGTAGGCGGGGGTGAGGTGGTGCGGATGCGGGTCGTCAGTCACGGGGTGCTCCGGAGTCGAAGGGCAGGCCGACGTAGTTCTCCGCGAGCGTGGTCGCCGCGGCCTCCGAGGAGGTGACGTAGTCGAGGTGCGAGGTCTGCAGGCGCCTGCCGTAGGCGTCGTCGGTGTCGAAGGTGTGCAGCAGCGTGGTCATCCACCAGGAGAAGTGCTGCGCCCGCCAGACCCTCCGCAGGCAGGTGTCGGAGTAGGCGTCCAGCAGCTCGGTGGAGCCGCTCCCGTAGAAGGCGGCCAGGGCCTCGGCCAGCACCCGGACGTCGGCGACGGCCAGGTTGAGGCCCTTGGCCCCGGTAGGCGGCACGATGTGGGCGGCGTCCCCGGCGAGGTAGAGCCTGCCGTGGCGCATCGGCTCGGCGACGAACGAGCGCATCGCGGACAGGTCTCTGGAGATGATCGGCCCCTCGGTCAGCGCGAACCCCGGGACCGTCTCCAGGCGCGCCCGCAGCTCCGCCCAGATCCGGCTGTCCGGCCAGTCGTCCAGCGAGGCGTCCGGCGGGACCTGGAGGTAGAAGCGGCTGATCTCCGGCGAGCGCATGCTGTGCAGCGCGAAGCCCCGCTCGCTGCGGGAGTAGATCAGCTCCTCGGCCGACGGCGGGACCTGGGCGAGGATGCCGAGCCAGGCGAACGGATAGTCCCGCTGGAAGATCGACAGGACCCCGTCGGGGATGGAGGGCCGGCTGACCCCGTGGAAGCCGTCGCAGCCCGCGATGACGTCGCAGTCGAGGCGCCGGCCCAGGAAGGTCAGGTAGGGGTCGGCCGCGAGGGAGTGCAGGGCGACGTCCGGGACGTCGAAGAGGATCTTCCCGCCGTCGGCCAGCCGCCGGGCGATCAGGTCCTTGACGACCTCCTGCTGGCCGTAGACGGTGATGGCCCGGCCCGGGACGAGCCTCTCGAACGGGATCCGGTGCCCGGCCCCGCCGTAGCGCAGCTCGATGCCGTGGTGCGGCAGTCCCTCGGCGCGCATCCGCCCGCCGACGCCCGCCTCGTCGAGCACGTCCACCGTGCCCTGCTCCAGCACGCCGGCCCGCACGCGCTGTTCGACGTACTCCCTGCTGCGTGACTCCAGCACCACCGAGTCGATGCCCCGCAGATGGAGGAGATGGGACAGCAGCAGCCCGGCGGGGCCCGCTCCGACGATCCCGACCTGAGTGCGCATGGGCCGAGCATTCCCCACCGCCGCGACCTCCGTGCCCCGCTCTTCCGCTCAGCGGAAGAGCGGGAGAGTGCGGTCGGGCCGTCCGGGAGTCATTGACAAAATTGAATTTTACGTACAAGCTTCTTTTTGCGATGAGAGAAGTCCTGTACCTGGAACAGATCGAGCAGGCCGAGGCCCTGCTCAAACCGCAGCGCGTCGAGGTGCTGCGGCAGCTCGCCGAGCCGCGCACCTGCACCGAGGTCGCGGCCCGGCTCGGCCAGACCCCGCAGCGGGTCTACTACCACGTCAAACGCCTGGTCGACGCCGGTCTGGTCGAGCAGGTGTCCGAGCGCAGGGTGCGCGGCATCCACGAGGGCATCTACCAGGCCGGGGCCCGCGCCTACTGGCTGTCGCCCCGCCTGGTCGGCCGGATCGGCCTGCGCAGGGCGCAGGACGAACTGAGCCTGGGCTACCTGCTCGACCTCATGGAGGAGGTCCAGGCCGACATCGCCGCGCTCGACCGGACGGCGCCGGAGCTGCCGTCCGTCGGCGTCTCCGGCGAGATCCACGTGCCGCCGGAGCGCCGCCAGGAGTTCCTGAACGACCTGCAGACCGCGCTGCGGGACATTTTCACCCGCTACGGCGGCGCCGAAGGCGACGCCTTCAAGCTCGCCGTCGCCTGCTACCCCAAAGGAGAGCCCCATGAGTGAGCCGATGACCCTGCACGCCCGCGTCGCCGCCTCCGCCAAGGAGGCCCACCGCGCCCTGACCGACCCCGCGGCGCTGCGCGTCTGGCTGGCCGAGCACGCCGAGGTCGATCTGCCGCACCGCTACGCGTTCTGGGGCCGGCACACTCCTGAGGGCCAGGAACCCCACCAGCGCCTCCTGCACGTCGACGACCACACCCTGCGCTTCGCCTGGCTGCTGGACGGCGAGGAGACCACCGTCGAGTTCCGCCTGACGGAGGAGAGCCCGGAGTCGACCGTCATCACGCTGTCGCAGACCCATTTCGACTTCCAGGACGTCGTCACCGGCGCCAGCATCCGGGGCGTGCTGCAGACCTTCTGGGCGCTGGCCGTCGCCAACCTGGTCGACCACCTCGAAGGCCGCCCCCTCACCCCGATGTGCGACTTCACCTCCGCACAGCTCCGGGAAGAGGTCGTCATCGACGCGCCGCGGGAGGCGGTCTACGACTCCCTCGTCGACTCCGGCAAGGTCAGCCGCTGGTTCGGCTTCCCCATCGAGATCGAGCCCCACGTCGGCGGGCGCTTCGCCATGGGCGGCTTCGAGGCCGGCCAGGCCGCGAAGATCATCGATCTCGACCCCGGCCGCACGCTGTCGGTCGACTGGGCCGACTACGGCGTCACCACCTGGGAGCTGGAGGACTCCGGCGGCGGGACCCGGCTCACCTTCGTGCAGAGCGGCTTCAGCACCGGGCAGACGCCCTACGCCCCCTGGATGGGCTGGCTCAGCGGCATCGCCGAGCTGCGCCGCTTCCACGAGCTGGCCGACTGGCGCCCGATCTGGCTCGACGCCCCGGAAGGGGCCGCCGCCGAGGAGACCACCGTTCGGTGACACCCCGCAGAGCGACCCCCGCCGCGCTCCGGCCGCTCGCCACAGCGGTGGCGGGCGGGACGGGCCGGCGCGACCGGCGCCGAGGCCGGGGGCGTGGTGTCGCTCCGCCCGTCCGGCTCCCAGAAAGTTCAGTGAAGGCTCTTCACATCCAGTGACAGTGATCACACCGTCCGTGTCGGTCGATCACCACGCCCCGGGAAGGACCCCGAGATGCGCAAGATCATCGCCTCCACCTACAGCACGCTCGACGGCTTCATCGACAATCCGCACCTGTGGTCCATGCAGCACAACAGCGACGACGCGATGGCCTACGCCTTCGCCATGACCACCGGGTGCGACGCGCTGCTGCTGGGCCGCACCACCTACGAGGGCATGGCCCAGGCCTGGCCGAACATGGGCGGCGACCCCTACGCCGACCACGTCAACGGCATCACCAAATACGTCGTCGCCTCCCAGCCGGTCGACACCGGCGCCTGGGACCCCACGGTCGTGATCCCCGGAGACGACCTGGCCGCCCAGGTCACCAAGATCAAGGAGCAGGACGGCAAGGACATCCTGATCTGGGGCAACGGCCGGCTCACCGACGACCTCGCCCGGCACGGCCTGCTGGACGAATACCGCGTCTGGATCTACCCCGTCATCAAGGGCGAGGGCGAGCCCCTGTTCCGCCCGGGCAGCGCCACCCCGGTCGAACTGGCCGACAGCACCACCTTCGACTCCGGCGTCGTCGTCCTCACCTACCGGACGGCCGGCGCCTGAGCAGGCCGGGACGGCCACCACCCGGGCCCGGTGGTGGCCGCCGCCCCGAATGAGCCGCCCCTCGGAGGGCCGCCCCTCGGAGGGGCGCCCCTCGGAGGGGCGCCCCTCGAAGAGCCCCCGCGACGAGCTCGCCGCACCTACCGCCGGCGCGACACCGCGGCCAGGTCGCGGGAGAGCGCACCAGCGGCGGTCAGCACCGCGGGGGCCAGCCGCCGCAGGTCGGCGCTGTGCCGCCAGGCCACCAGCGACAGCGCCGCCACCACCCGCTCGCCGGGCCCACGCACCGGCACCGCGACCGAACAGGTGCCCACCGACATCTCCTCCTGGGTGCAGGCGACGCCGGTCCGCAGGATCTCCCGCAGCTCGGCCCGGAGCCGCACCGGATCCACCACCGTGTTGGGCGTGTGCGCGGTGAGCCCACCGGCCAGCACCCGCTCCACGGTCTCGGATCCGGCGAAGGCCAGCAGCACCTTGCCGACGGCGGTGGCGTGCAGCGGCAGCTCCCCCGCCACCCGCGAGACGATCGGCACGGACGTGGGCCCGCGCAGCCGCTCCACATACAGCGCCCGATCGCCGCGGAGCACGGCGAGCTGCACGTTCTCCCGGGTGGCGGCGTAGAGGTCCTCCATGTACGGCAGGGCCAGCTCGCGCAGCTCGCGCGGCTCGGCCGCCTGGGCGCCGATCTGCCACAACCGCATCCCGACCCGGTAGGACCCGTCGGGCAGCCGCTCCACGAAACCCCCGTCGGTCAGCTCCCTGACCAGCCGGTGCCCGGTGGCCGGCGGCAGCTCGGCCCGGCGGCAGATCTCGGTGAGGGTCAGCCGCGAGTCTCCGGGCAGGAACGCGCCCAGGATGGCCATGACCTTCCCGGTGACCGTCGGCGCCCGCACGTCCCTCAGCCTAGGCGTGAAGCGAGGATCCCGGCACGGGCGAGCTGCACCTGGCGGGCTTTCTTCGCCGCGTAGCCCAGCAGCGGGCCGTTCCAGGCGTGCACCACAAGCGTGTCCTCGACCTCGGTCCCGCCGTCCTTCCCGGCGAGGGCGAAGCGGTAGTCCAGCCGCACCCCGCCGGGACTGTTCACCTTCCCCTCCACGGTCCGCGGCGTGCTGTGCAGCGTCACCTTGATCAGGTTGTCGTAGTTGACCAGGCCGAGGAACCTGAAGCGCTCGACCGAGGTGTAGCGGGTCTCCTCTCCGTCCTGCTGGATGTCCTTGACCGCGACGACCAGCGGGGAGAGCCCGACATAGCTCTGCGGCTGGCTCAGATGCGCGCGGAGCGCCTCCGGAGTGTTGCGGACGTGGAAGGTATGGCGAAGTGTTGCCTTCGGCACCGTTCTGCCCCCGTTCAAGATTTTTTACTGGGAGACACTAACGGGTTCGGCCATGTACCACCGGGCATGTTGCTCACCTCGTGTGAGGGAATCGAGTCTCCGGGGCAGTTCGCGGCGGGAGAAGGGGTCGGCTCCGGCGTTGCGGATGTGGATGCCCACGGCGTACATGTCCCGGACCTCCATGAGGGTGGAGTATCCCGGCCACGAGCGCAGGTCGCTGCCGTAGGCGTCGGCGAAGGCGTCCACGTCCGCGGCCGTCAGGCCGAAGCGGCGCTGGCCGTGGTAGGTGTGGACCAGGTCCCACTCGCGCGGCCCGACCGCGACGCCGTCCCAGTCGCAGAGCACCACGTGCCCGTCGGTGCAGCGCAGCAGGTTGTCGATCCAGGCGTCGCCGTGCAGCAGCACCGGGGAGCCGTCCATGCCCAGACCCGCCCAGCGCTCGGTCAGCTCCGCGATGCGGTCGCGCAGCCAGGCCCGCTGGCAGGCGGTGAGCTCCTCGGAGCGGTCCACGGCGCGGCGCACCTCCGACAGCGGGTCGGCGAACCGCTTCAGCGCCACCGGCGGCACCGGCAGCAGGTGCAGGCTGCGCAGGATCTCACCCAGCTCCGTGGTGGTGGGACGGCCGCTGGCCGGGACGTAGTGCCAGAACGTGACGACCCTTCCGTCGTGGACCACGGGCTGCTCGGAGATCTCGTCGGCCGGGCGCACCGCGGGGAAGCCCTGCTGGGCCAGCCAGCGGGCCACCGCGAGTACGACCGGCAGGCGGGTCAGCGCGTTGGGCGCGGTGGCGATCCGGACCACGATCTCGCTGCGCAGCTTGAAGACGGCGTTGCTGCGCACCCGCAGCAGCTCGGCGTCCCGGTGGTCGATCCCGAGGTCCTCGCAGACTTCGCGTAGGACCGTGAACGCCTCCTCCGCGAGCGGGCCCATCAGCTGACCGGCGTGGCGTCGGCGAGCAGTTCGCTCAGGCGGCGCACCGCCACCGCCTTGTGCCGGCCGGGCGGCACCTCCGTCAGCAGCGCCCGGGCACGGTTGACCACGATGGAGGTGCGGTGCTCCGGCGGCACCTGGAGCAGGGCCTTCTGGGCCAGCTGGCAGGCGTCCTCGACCTTGCCGTCGCGGATCAGGTGCGCGGCCTGGTCGAGCAGGATGAGCACCGGGTCGATGGCGTAGGGGCCGGAGGGGCCGGGCGTCCAGTCGACGTCCTCGCCCAGCTCGATCAGGGTGCCGATCCGGTAGAACTGCAGCCGCCGCTCCGAGAAGCGGAAGGCCAGGTGGTCGTGGCCCTCCGGGGGCATCCTGGCGAAGATCCGCTCGGCCTCCGCCAGCGCGATCCTGGCGGCCTTGTGCTCGCCCATCCTGGCCAGCGCCCGCGCCTCCGCCGCCGCGCCGAGCGCCGCCGGGGAGCTGGGCGCGCTCCCGGCGAGCATCCGGGCCTCGCGGGCGAGCCGTACGGTCTCGGCCAGGTCGCCGTAGTAATAGGGGAGCATCGCCTGCTGCGCCCGGACCAGGGCGCGCAGCCGCAGATCGCCCATGTCGTCGGAGGCGGTGCGGGCGGTGCCGTACCAGGCGTGCGCCTGGCGGGTGTCGCCGAGCTTCATCAGCGCGTCGGCCGACAGCAGCGCGAGCATCACGGTGGCGTTGAGCAGGCGGCGCTGGGCCATCGCGGGCTGGCGGGCGGCCGAGAGCGTCCGCACGTCCGACAGCTCCAGCATCAGCCGGTAGAGCATCGGCAGCGGGGCGCTGGTGATGTATTCGCGGCGGTAGCGCAGCACCTGCTCGTCGAGCCGGTCGAGCTGCTCCTCGGAGACGGTGGCGACGGCGAGCGTGCGGTCCAGGTCCTGGCGGGTCCGCTCGACCTCGGCGAGCAGCCGCCCGCTCATCGCGAACCGGGAGCCGAGCAGCGCGTGGTGGAACAGCGCACGGCGCTCCATGTCGTCGTCGATCCGCTCCTCCGCCTGGTACGGCGGGCGGCCCTCGGCGCCGGAGACGACCACGATCTTGACCCCGCCGTCGTCCTCGCAGTAGTCGTCGGCCAGGCCGAGCCGTACCGCGTTGGCCCGGTACAGCCGGGCCAGCAGGTCGATGGTCTGCGGCCGGGGCCTGGCCCGGTTGTTCTCCCAGGCGTTGAGCAGGTCGATGCTGGCCCGCGCCGCGCCGAGCCCCTGGCGCTCGCACAGCTCCTCCAGCTCCTGGACCGACTGCCTGGCCGACCATCCCCGGGCCAGCCGGTGCGCCTTGAGCAGGCTCACCCCGCAGCAGCCGTGGATGGCCTGGGTGGTCTGCCAGAGCGTCCACTGGCGGGCCTCGGCCTGCCCGCGCCAGCGACGCGCACACGCGGGCGAATGCTCACCTCGGGCCACGGCGCCTCCCGGTCGCTGTTCACACAAGATTAACGAGAGCGCACCACAGCGTAAGCGTGCCTGTGCATTGCATTCCCTTTATCCGCGGGTTTTCCACGGAACATCGGTGAGTTTCCGGTCTATTCCACTGATCCCCACCCCGGTTGGAAGAAGGGCCGATTGCCTGACCTGCCGCAAAACCGCACTCTGCTGGGAAAGCCCCCATCGCCCGCCAGGAGTGATCCGGATGACGGCAGAGCACGGCGAGGCCGTCGACCATCTGCGACGGCTAGCCGCCCAGCTGGAGGCGCACTCGTTCCAGGTGCGCCTGAAAGCTCCCGCGGGGCTCTTCCCCCGCCTTCACGTGATCAATCCGATGGTCCCGGCCAGGACGGAGGACGTCCTGGCCGCCCACGAGGCGGACGGCGAATGGTGGTTCTGGCTGTCCTGGGCCGGACGCATCGGACATGCCGAAGATGTCGCCACGGCTGCGGAACGTGTGGCTAGTGTGCTTCATGTGATACGCAGGTAGGTGATTCTTGGGCTTCACATGGGTAACACCCGTTGATCAAGCCCAGAAGGGAGCGCGACCGTGAAAAGGATTCAGGTCATCCAACGTCCGCGTCCACCGCGTGAGCCGGCCCCGCTCGATCTGCGGAGCCCCTCAGGCAGGCAACTGCCTTTCTGACAGCCGGGACAGGCCGACGGCGGAGAGTCGACCGGCGCTCCCCGCCCGACACCCCCACCGCCGGTCCCCGAGCCCGCCCCCGAACTCGCCCTCGTGAGGGAGCCCGGCACCCGCGCCGCGGAGACCGGGATCTCGCGCTGCAAGGAGCGAGATCACTCCCTGCAAGAGGCCGTCAAGCGGCCTGCAGGCATCCCGGCGGACTTTGTCTCCATGACCGACACCCCGTTCACCGCAAGTGTCAGCGTGGTGGTCCCCGCTCTGAACGAAGCCGCCAACCTGCCACACGTCTTCGCGACCCTGCCCGCCTGGATCGACGAGGTCGTCCTCGTCGACGGCAACTCCACCGACGACACCGTCGCCGTCGCCAGAGCCCTCCGTCCCGGCCTGCGCGTCGTCACCCAGACCCGCCGGGGCAAGGGCAACGCCCTCACCGAGGGGTTCGCCGCCGCCACCGGCGACATCATCGTCATGATCGACGCCGACGGGTCCACCGACGGCAGGGAGATCATCGCCTTCGTGACCGCGCTGGTCGAGGGCGCCGACTTCGCCAAGGGCTCCCGCTACGCCCCCGGAGGCGGCTCCGACGACATCAGCCCCACCCGCTCGCTCGGCAACCGGATGCTCACCCTGGTGACCAACCTGCTGTACGGCACCCGCTACACCGACCTGTGCTACGGCTACAACGCGTTCTGGGCACGCCATCTCGGCGCCCTGGCCCTCGACTGCGACGGTTTCGAGATCGAGACCCTGATGAACGTCCGCGCCGCCCGGGCCGGCCTCGTGATCCGCGAGGTCCCCAGCCACGAGCGCTGCCGCATCCACGGTGTCAGCAACCTGCACGCCGTACGGGACGGCCTGCGGGTGCTCCGGACCATCCTGCGCGAACGCGCCCGCCGTACGGCCCGGCCCGTCGCGGTTCTGCCCGCCGCCCCCCCGTCCACCCCGGCCGCGCCCGCCGGGCTCCCGCGGACGTCCCTGCCGGCCCCGCCGGAACGGAATGTGGCAGGCTTGGATCATGCGTTACATAGTGGTGGGGGCCGGGGCCGTCGGCGGGACCATCGGAGGAAGGCTGTTCCAGAGCGGGCATGACGTGGTGCTCGTCGCCCGCGGCGCGCACTATGACACGCTCAGACGCGACGGCCTGCGCCTGGCCACCCCCGCCTCCACCGAGACGCTCGACATCCCGGCCGCCTCCGGGCCGGTCCGGCTCCGTGACGACGACGTGCTGATCCTCGCGGTCAAGTCACAGGACACGGTCGCCGCGCTGGACCCCTGGCCGCGGCACCTGCCCGTGGTGTGCGCGCAGAACGGGGTGGCCAACGAGCGGATGGTCCTGCGGCGGTTCGACCACGTGTACGGCATGTGCGTCTGGCTGCCCTCCTCCCATCTCGAACCCGGCGCGGTGACCGCCTACGGCGCTCCCATGTCCGGCATGCTGCAGGTCGGGCTCTACCCCGGGGGCACCGACGAGCTGTCCGAGCAGCTCGCCGCCGACCTCCGCAAGAGCTTCTTCGCCGGATCCGCCGTACCCGATGTGATGCGGTGGAAGTACGCCAAGCTGCTGGGCAACCTGGGCAACGCCTACGAGGCGCTCTGCGGCCACGCGCCCGGCCACGAGCCGATCCTGGAACGGGTGGCGGCCGAGGGCAGAGCGGTCCTCGACGCGGCCGGCATCGCCTACGCCTCCCCCGCCGAGGAGGCCGCCAGGCGCGGCGACCAGGTGCGGATCGAGCCGGTCGGAGGGGACCCGCGAGGCGGCGGCTCGTCCTGGCAGAGTCTGGCCAGGGGCAGCGGCACGATCGAGGCCGACTACCTCAACGGCGAGATCGTCCTGCTCGGCAGGGAGCTGGGCATCCCCACACCGGCCAACGAGGTGCTCCGGCGCGAGGCCAACCGCTCAGCCCGCGAGCGGCTCCTGCCGGGCTCGATGTCCCCCCAGACCCTGATCGGACTGATCGACGCCCACGCCTCCGCTTCCGGCGCCCGCTGACGGCGCCGGCCACCCGCTCGGCGCGCTGGGCTGATCAGGCGAACTTCGACGCCGGGCGCTCCTGCAGGACGCCGTCCACGTGGACGTCGACCTTCTCGTCGCAGAAGGCGGCCGGCCCGGTGCTTCTCCAGCGGAGAGCACGCGCTCGGTCAGCGCGGGACCTGCCAGGCGGCAGCCGTCAGGCAGGGGCGAAAATCACCCGCGTGATCTCATCCTGGAGTTACTCTATGTCTAGACAGACTAGACAGGAGGCCGTCCATGAGCGGATGGCAGGTCCAGGAGGCGAAACAGCGCTTCAGCGAGGTCGTACGACGTGCGGTGACCGAGGGCCCCCAGGTGGTCACCCGGCACGGAGAGGAGGTGGCCGTGGTCATCGACATCGCCGAATACCGGCGCCTCAAAGGCGGCGCCCCCGACTTCAGGCAGTTCCTTCTCTCCGATCCCGACTGGGACGACGACATCGCGTTCCCCCGGAACCAGGACCTTCCCCGAGAAGTCGATCTCGACTGATGGGCATCGGCTACCTACTCGACACGAACGTGATCTCCGAGGCACGCAAGCGGAACGGAAGCTCCCAGGTCAAGGAGTGGATCGCCGCGGCTCACGGGCCCACCCTCTACCTCAGCAGCCTGACTGTCGGCGAGATCCGCTGCGGGGTCGAGCTCCGCAGACGCAAGGACCCCGCGCAGGCATCCGCTCTGGAACGCTGGCTCCACGACCTTCACCGGCAGTTCGGTGACCGCATCATCCCCGTCACCTCGGCGGTTTCCGAGGAGTGGGGACGGCTGAACGCCGTACGCCCGCTTCCCACGACGGACGGCCTGATCGCCGCAACGGCCAGGGTGAACGGCTGGACCCTGGTCAGCCGGAACGTCAAGGACTTCGCCGGCACGGGGGTGTCCGTCCTCAACCCCTTCGACGTGCTGGGCTGATCAGGCGAACTTCGACGCCGGGCGCTCCTGCAGGACGCCGTCCACGTAGACGTCGACCTTCTCGTCGTAGAAGGCGATCAGTCCGGCGATCCGCCGGCTCTCCTCCAGCGGGGTCCGGTAGGACCAGGCCAGGTCCGCGTGGCCGTTCACACTCCAGTATTCGGCCGTCCCCTTGTAGGGACAGCGGGTGACGGTGTCGGTGGAGGTGAGCAGGTCCAGGCGGATATCGGTCTTGGGCAGGTAGTAGCGCGGCGGCAGGCCGGTCTCGAACAGGATCCGCGGGCTGTGGGAGTCGGCGACGGTCACGCCGCCGACCTCGACGCGGACGTGGCGGGAGGAGGGCAGCACGTCCACCCGGGTGTAGGGGTCACGGGCGTGGACGTAGACCTCCTCGTCCTCCTCGAACCAGGCGTCGGCCGCCTCCCATTCGAACCGCACGTGCCCGCGCAGCTCCTCGATCGGCGAGTCCGGATAGGCCAGCGCCGCGTCGGCCACCCCCTCGACGTCGTAGAGCACCGCCTCGCCCCGGCTGGGCGAGTGCGCGCCGCGGCCGTTGGGCTCCAGCTCGACGGCGACGTCCGCACGGGGGAAGTAGTAGGTCGGGTAGTAGGGCACCTCCCAGACCAGCAGCGCTCGGGTGGTGTCGGCGATCACCCGTCCGCCCAGGACGATCCGTACCCTCTTGGCGGCCCGCTCGACGCGGACCCGCCCACGCGTGATCGGCTCCATACCCCACGCCAACCCCGCACGGCGGAGGCCTATTCCAGCGGACCGGGGCCGGGCCGGGAAGAGGCCGGCCGCCGTATCACGGTTCACCGTGGCCCTTCGCATCGGGCGCGCGTGCCGGAGTCCTGAAGCAGGAGCCACGGCATGCCGACATGTCCTGGACGCGCGGAGATGAGGACCTGACACTCGACAACCCCGGATTCCGCGATCAGGTCGCGGAGCTCGCCGGCGGTGGGCGGCTCAGGGGGGCGGACCGTCTCGTAGGTCTGCGCCCGGGCCCGCCGGGACAGCCGCGGGTGACCGTCAGCGTGGGGGGACCGCGTCGACCAGTCGTCTGACCGCCTCGAGGTCGCCGGTCACCGTGAGCACGCCGTCGCCGATCGCCGAGGCCAGTGAACGTTCGTGGCTCAGCACGGACTGCAGCGCGAGGTGGTCGCTCTCAAGGCACGCGTCAGCCGGGCCGGACGCCTGGCCGCGCGCGACGGTGACGAGTTCGCCGTCGACGACCTCGACGCGGTAGACGTCGCGCTCCAGGGCGATCCGGTACGTCGCGGTCCACGGCGCGTCCGGCTGCGGCACGAAGAAGGCGCGCAGGCCGAGCAGTACGGTGTCGGCGCTGATCCCTCCGGTCAGCGGCACGACCGGGGAGCGCATGCCCCAGGTCCGCAGCGCCGCGAACACCGGCTCCAGCTCGGCGCCCCATTCGGTGAGCTCATACGTCCTGCTGGCCGCCGGCGGTGGCAGCGTGCGCCTGCGCAGCACGCCGACCGCCTCCAGGTCCCGCAGCCGCTGTGCGAGCACGCTGGGGCCGAGTCCGGGCAGGGCGGCCTGCAGGTCGGCGTAGCGGCGCGGCCCGAGGCGCAGTTCGCGCACCACCAGCAGCGCCCAGCGCTCGCCGATCATGTCGAGCGCGTGGGCGATGGGGCACGCCTGCCCGTACGTCCGCTTCCCTGCCTTCTCTGTGGCCTGCCCGGAGGGCTTCTCCGGGCTCTTCGCGCTTGTCATCGCCACCTCGTCCGTAGCCGAGACCAATTTTAACTACGAAAATAGTAGCATCTACTTTGATTATCGAAGTATGGTTACGGCCAGACACACTCGTCCCCGGCCGAGGAGGCACACCATGCACGACAGCCAGCCGACCACGGACCCGTCCCGGGCCACCCCCCAGGAGACGGTGCACGCCAACGGCGTCGACCTGGCCGTACAGGCCTTCGGCGACCCGGCCGCCCCCGCGATCCTGCTCATCTCGGGCGCGGAGTCGTCGATGGACTGGTGGGACGACGACTTCACCGCCCGACTCGCCGCGTCCGGCCGCTACGTGATCCGCTACGACACCCGCGACACCGGCCGCTCCACGACGTTCCCGGTCGGCGCGCCGACGTACACGCAGGACGACCTGCTCGCCGACGCGATCGGCGTGCTCGACGCCTACGGCCTGGCCGCAGCGCACATCGTGGGCATCTCGATGGGCGGGGGGCTGGCACAGCGGCTCGGCCTCGAGCACCCGGAACGGGTCCTGTCACTCACCCTGATGTCCACCAGCCCCGGCGGGCCCGGCGGTCCGGACAGTCCCGACCTGCCGCCGATGAGCGAGCCGTTGGCCAAGATGTTCGAGGAGCCGGCCCCCGGCCCCGACTGGTCCGACCGCGACGCGGTCATCGCGTACTTCCTCGCCGCCGAGCACGCCTTCTCCGGCACGATCCCGGTCGACGAGGAGTGCGTACGCCGCACCGCCGGGCGCGTGTTCGATCGCAGCCCGGTCCCGGCCGCCGCGTCGAACCACTGGATGATCGAGGGCGGCGGGCCGATCCGCCCCCGCCTCGGCGAGATCACCGCACCGACCCTGGTCCTGCACGGCACCGAGGACCCGCTCTTCCCCTACGGGCACGCCGAGGCACTGGCCCGCGAGATCCCCGGGGCCTGGCTGGTCCCGCTGCCCGGCATGGGCCACCAGATGCCGCCGCGCCAGGTGTGGGACACGGTCATCCCGGCGATCGTCGGGCACACCGAACGCGGCGTGCGGTGACCGGCCGCGGGGCGACCCCTGATCCCGGCCCGACCGCCGCCGCCCCGCGCGCACGGCGCCGCAGAGGGTGATCACATGGGTTCGTAGCGGGTCTCGCCGTGGTGGTGTACGGCGCGGACACCCCGTCCGCCGGAGGCGTGCGTGGCCGCCTCGATCATGGGGCGATCCCCGTCCTCAGGCGCCCAGCAGACAGGTTCATGGCTGGAGCCTCCGCTCAACGGATACACGTAGGCCACACCAACCGTTTCGGCAGGTTCGCCCTGTTTTTCACAGATCGAGTAGCTCGCCACGTCCCAAGTCGCGCCACCCGTACAAGGCGTGGGGCCGTCTGCCTCAAGTCCCCGAGTGCCATCGCAGTCTCTGACGGAATCACGCCAGAGGGAGTCACATGTCGCGGCCTGCCGGAAGATGCCGTCTCCGAGCTCCCGCAGGCAGTTGAGTCTCATATCGAGCCCGAACGCGCACTCGTTCGGCGAGAGCCCCTCACCCGCGCACACAAGATACTTGTCGAGAAGGTCGGAGCAGCCGACCCTCAATGTGCGACACAGACCGAGGACCTCGATATATGTCGAGCAGAACGCGTTGTCGCCCCGCCCGTCGTCGCGACACTCGTAGTAGGCCTCCCGCGCCTTCACGCAGTCGAAGTCGCTGGCCGGATCGAAATGGCCCGGACAGCGCGACAGCTCCCTCTCACCCGCGGCGCACACCTCGTCAGAGCGGCTGGGAGTCCCCGTCCGGCACGCCAGATAGGAGTCGAACGACCCGGCGCAGTCCTCTCCGCCACGGAAGGGGGCC
Source organism: Streptosporangium sp. NPDC048886 (assembly GCF_055586905.1). Taxonomy (NCBI): domain Bacteria; kingdom Bacillati; phylum Actinomycetota; class Actinomycetes; order Streptosporangiales; family Streptosporangiaceae; genus Streptosporangium; species Streptosporangium sp. NPDC048886. Next base: position 104,466 of record NZ_JBVJHH010000019.1, on the reverse strand, counting down.
CGCTCCCCGAATCTGCATTCAATGCGGACGATCAACGCCTGCTGACATAACGTGGCGGAGGTTCTCACCGGATGACGCTTGACACAGGCCCTGTATCCCGGAGCTTTCGAGCGGCAGTCCAATCCTCTCGGCCCCTCGCCCTTCGGACAGAGATCGTCGGCCGCGACACGCGAACCATCGCCGCCCAGGAAATGCCAGGACGGCTGCGACCGCGGGATCTTCGGAGGCGCTGCGCCCGTGGAGCAACCGGCCAGGAAGACGACGGCCATGAGCGCCGTCAGCACGCCCCGGACCCGCCACCCCGCTGCGACCACGCACCCTCCTGATCGGTCCATGCCCGGCATCAGCCCGCAGGCGCCGATCAACTCTGCCGGATCGTCCCCGTCGGGATCAAGGGGCGCCGTGACGCCCTGCACGTAATGACAGGTCACCGCTTGGCGGCATTTCAGAATCAGCGCCGTCGGCCTCGGCGTGGCACGCCTGCCACGGTCCTACCGGCGCCCTGGGGCCGGGCCGAGGTCACCGGGCCGCGTCAGGCCGCTCTCGTAGGCCAGGATGACCAGTTGGACGCGGTCGCGCACATCCAGCTTGGCGATGGCCCTGGTGATGTGGGTCTTGGCGACGGTTCGGCCATGCGGGGTCCTTCCTCGGGGAGAAGCGGTGACCGGGAGAACCGGTGACCGGGAGAGCGGTGACCTCACGCTAGGGCGGGCCGCGTCCGGGCCGCGTCGTCCGCCGGCCGTCATCCGGGCCTGCACCGTCCGAGGTACGGGCTACACCGGAGGAAGTATGTTGGGGCCCCGGTGCGCCCGCGCCCTCGCGCCCGTCCCCGCCCTGATCACCTCATCCGCCGCCGACCCAACCCCTCCACTATCGTGGAAATGTCGCCGCTATAGTGGAGAGCGTGGAAGACGACGGAGTTCTCTCCAGTGGCCTGTCGATGGCCGAGCTGGGCTCGCGGATCCGGGCCGAGCGCCGCTCCCGCGGACTGTCCATCGAACGGCTGGCCGAGTCGAGCGGGATCAGCCGGAGCATGGTGTCGGAGGTGGAGCGGGGGGCCAAGACCCCGAGCGTGCTCGTCCTGGACCGGCTGGCCACGGCGCTGGGCACCTCGATCGCGCGGCTGCTGGACGAGCCCGGGCGCCAGACGCCGCGGGTGCTCCGCCGGGCCGAGCAGCGCGTGCTGCGCGACCCGTCCGGATGGGAGCGGCGCATCCTGTCTCCCGTGCTGCCGGAGGTGGAGTTCGAGTTCATGCGGACGACCATCGACCCGGGCGTCGACGCCGGGGAGTTCGCCCCGCACGCGCCGGGATCGCGGGAATACGTGGCCGTCGAGTCCGGCCGGCTGCGGCTCACGCTCAACGACCGGCCGCATGCCCTGCACGCCGGGGATTCGGCCTACTACCCGGGTGACTGCCGCCACGCCTTCGCCAACGACGGCGACACCGACTGTGTGTACTACCTGGCCATGGAGTTGGGCGGCCCCTCGGCCGCGCACCACGGTCCGCGAAAGGGGATGCTCGATGGATGAGCTGCGCCAGGCCGCCGGGAAGGCGGCCGACCTCATGGCCGACCACCTCGGTCGCGTCCGCCAGGAGCCGGTCTGGCGGCCGGTGCCGGCCGACGACCGCCTCTGGCTGACCGCCCAGCGGCTGCCCGAGACCGGCCGGGGGCTGGAGGAGCTGGTGGAGGACGTGCGCAGCCGGGTGATGCGCCATCCGATGGGCAACGGGCATCCCCGGTTCTTCGGCTGGGTGAACTCCCCGCCCTCCCCGGCGGGCGTGCTCATCGAGCCGCTGGCCGCCGCCCTGAATCCGAGCTGCGCGGGCGGTGAGCACGCCGGCCCCCTGTTGGAGCGCACCGTCGTGCGCTGGCTGGCCGACCTCGTCGGCTACCCCCATCCGCCGGGCGGCGGGCTGCTGACCAGCGGAGCGTCCATGGCCACCATCGTCTGCCTGGCCACCGCCCGGCAGCGGGCGGCACGCCAGGACGGATGGGACGCGCGCGAGGAAGGGCTGTCCGGGCGGGCGCCGATGGTCCTGTACGTCTCGGCCGAAGGGCACAGCTGCCTGCGCAAGGCCGCCGACCTGCTCGGCCTGGGGGCGCGGCAGGTGCGCACGGTGCCGGTCGACGGCGCCTACCGCATGGACGTCCGCGCGCTCCGTTCGATGATCGCCGAGGACCTGTCGGCGGGCCTGCGGCCGTTCTGCGTGGCCGCGAGCGCGGGCACCGTCAACACCGGCGCCGTCGACCCGCTCGACGAGATCGCCGACGTCGCCGCCGAGAGCCGGCTGTGGTTCCACATCGACGGCGCCTACGGCGCGCTCGGCGTCCTGGCCGACGGCGCCGCCCCCGGCTACGCGGGAATGGACAGGGCGGACTCGCTGGCGCTGGATCCGCACAAGTGGCTCGGCGTCCCGGTGGGCTGCGGGTGCGCGCTGCTGCGCGACCCGTCGGCGGCCCGTGACGCCTTCAGCCTGGTGCCCGCCTACCTGCAGGACGACAACGCCGACGAGCTCGGCTGGTTCTCCGAGTACGGGACGGAGCAGACGCGCCCCTTCCGGGCGCTGAAGACCTGGGCGACGATGTCGCACCTCGGCCGGCAGGGCATCGCCCGGCTCGTGAACCACACGGCGGGGCTCGCGCGCACCCTGGCCGTCATGGTCGACGACGCCGACGACTTCGACCTCCTCGCCCCCGTCACCACCTCCATCACCGCGTTCCGGTACCGCCCGGCACCGGAGGTCACCGGCGACCGGCTCGACGCGCTCAACCGCGCCATCCCCATCGCCGTCCAGCGGCGGGGCAACGCCTTCCTCACCGGCACCCGTCTGGGCACGGACGACGCCCTGCGCGCCTGCATCCTCCATCCGGACACCACCGAGGAGGACCTGGCCGTCCTGCTCGACGAGATCCGCGCGGCCGCGAAAGAGATCGCCTGGTGACCGCCCGCGTGCTGGTGTGCGACCTCGGTGGGGTGGCCCGCCGGCGCGGATGGCACGCTGTCCGGTTCCGCACGCCGGACACCCTGGCCGACACGCTCGGCGAGCACGCCACGCCGGAGCCGCCCCCCACCTGATCACGCGGGACGGCCCGGGGCGCTCAGCGGCCGAGCCGTACGGTGACCGTCTTCGAGCCGCCACCCCGGTCCGCCAGCCGCCCGAAGGCGAGCGTCAGCCCCGCCCCGGTCTCGGCGCCCGTCAGGAGCGGGTGGCCGTGGAGCACCTCGGCCACCGGCCGGTCCCAGGTCACGGTCAGCCCGCTCAGCTCGCGCCGGGGGTCCGACACGGTCAGCGTGGCCGTGCCGTCGGTGCTCTCCCTGACGAGGACCGCGCACGGTGCGGAGGCGGCCAGGCCGCCGACGGCCCCGTCGTTCCAGAAGTTGACGGCGGTGATCCCGAGCGACGGAACCTGGACGCCCTGCCGACGGGCGGTGTTGGCGAGCACGCGCGCCCAGCCGGGATCGGCGGCGCGGGCCCGGGTCTCCGCCAGGCTCGCCCCCGGCAGGAGCAGGTAGACGTAACCGGCCGAGGCGGGGTCGACGCCGTGGTCGAGCCAGAGAGTCACGTAGCCGCGGGTCACCGGGTCCGGGCCGCCGGTGCGTTCCTCGCGCAGCGTGCGCAGGCGGGCGCAGGGCAGAACGTAGCCGCCGTGCCCCTCCAGGTGCGCCCAGCCCTCGGTGCCGTCCACGGTGAGAGGCGCGTCGGTCCTGCGGTTGTCCACGATGGTCTCGACCGGCACGCCGTCCCCGCCGGCGATCCCGGCGCCCAGGCAGACCACCGCGTCGTCGAGGAAGAACCACGACTTGAAGGCCTCCATCGTGCTCCCGAAGCCGTTCAGGTGCTGCCCGACCGTCGCGTACGTGCCGTCGGTGGCGCCGCCTACCCAGCGGCCCGGCGGGCAGGTGTCGCCCCACTCCTCACCGGCGCCGTCGGCCAGCCGCCGGGTGGAGACGGTCGTGCCCGGCAGGCGGTAGGGGTCGACGGTGGACCAGAAGGCGTCGGAGTACTGGTCGCCGTGGCCCTCGCCCCACCAGTAGAGCATCCCCGATCCGGTGTGCCAGCCGCGTAGGTTCTCGCCGTTGCCGTACTCGTAGTGGCCGATCCGGTAGGAGGCCATGCTGAGCCCCGCGCACCAGCCCGGCCTGCGATGGACGGCGCGGGCGCTCATCGCCAGCAGTCGGTGCCCGGTGGGTTCGTCGGCCGCCGGGATCGCGTCGTCGTCCAGGACCGCGGCGAGACGGGCGTGGAACCCCAGATCGCTGCCCTCGGCCGCCTTGAGCATGGGCTTGCAGGTGTTCCGCAGCGCCCACCCCTTGACCATGCCCTGCCAGCGGGCCCGCTCGGCGGCGGAGGCCGCCTCCCCCAGCAGCAGGATCGAGGAGGCGATCTCCCGCCCTCTCCTGTGGTCACCGTACGGCTGTCTGCCGATCCCGCGGCCGCTGACGAGGTCCATGCAGAAGCCGTCGTGGACGACCGGCGCGAACGACCTCTCGACGGCGTCGAAAACGACCTGCCTGGCCGGGTCGGTGATCTCCCACGGCGAGCCGCGCAACACCGCGAACAGCGTCGCGAGCCCGGACAGCAGCACCGCTCCGTATCCGCCCTGGTAGGGGACGGAGGTGTGCTGGAGGAACGAGCCGTCCCGGTAGAGCCCGTCGCCCTCGTGGACGTAGGGGAAGACCGGGGAGAGCGCCGAGGCGGCCAGCGCGGCCTTGCCCGGGTCGGATCCGAGGACGGCGCGCAGCAGCGTCACCGTGCACAGGTCCACCCGGTTGGCCCCGGTGCTGGTGCCGCTGTAGTCGTCCAGGCGGCACTCGGGCAGGAAGTGGTCCACCGCGTCCCGCAGCGCCCTGCTCTGCCGCTCGGCCAGGTGGGGACCGATCAGCACAGCCGCGTCGAGGAGCTTCTTGGGGGCGCCGATCTGCCAGTCCCACCAGTTGCCGACCGGGTCCGCGCCCGTGGCGTACACGTGCCGCCGGTAGTGGTCGACGCCGGTGGCGACGGCCGCGGCCAGGCCCGCGTCGCCGGTCAGACCGGTCCCCGGCAGGGCGTAGGCGCGGGCCATGGTCCGCAGCCGCGCCGGGGTGCCGGTGAAGGAGGGGAACGCCAGGTCGGGCCAGAGCGAGGCGCCGGTCGGCGCCATGGCGTCCCGGTAGCCGGCCGCCGCCGCCCCCAACCCCGCCAGCCGGGTCAGGTACGGCTCGGCCGCCGGGTCGAATCCTGACCCGGCCGTCACGTCCCGCCAGCGGCGGCGCAGCAGGGCGAAGGGATCGTCTCCCGCGGGCGCGGCATGCCCCGGGATCAGCGCGCCGACCGTGGCGGCACCGCTGAGCTGGAGAAATATTCGCCGGGAACATCCGTTCACGCGTCGATTATCACGCGAAGATCCAGAGCCTCGTCACCGGTCTCTCCGCCGGACCGGACCGCCCTCCGGCCTCCTCGGGGACAGGGCCGCGCCGGACGCGGACACTAGAATCTGATTCTGTGAAAGACAACAGTGCGTTCTTCGTCCTCAAGAACGACGTGCTCGTCCCCGCCCCCCATGCCCGCAGCCCATGGTCACCGGACATGCTGCACGGCCGGCTGCTCGGCGGCCTGGCCGCGAGGGCGATCGAGGCGGAGCACGGCGATCCGGATCTCCACTTCGCCCGGCTGACCGTCGACCTGTTCCGCAACAGCCCGCTCCTGCCGCTGAGCGTGGACACGGTCAGGGTGCGGGAGGGCCGCAGGATCCGGGTGGCCGACGCCACCGTGCGGAGCGAGCAGGGCGTGGTCGCACGGGCCAGTGCCGTGCTCCTGCGCGGGAGCGGGCAGCCGGCGGGCGAGACGTGGTCCACCCCGGCCTGGGACGCGCCCTCCCCCGCGGAGCTCGGCCCGCCCCCGCCGGACGCCGTGGCGCTGCCGTTCGACCTCTGGCGGCTGACCGACTGGGCCGAGGGCGGCCCCAACCGGGTCTGGCTCAGGGAGACCCACCCGCTGGTCGAGGGCGAGGCGGTGTCGCCGTTCGTGCGCGCCGCGCTGGTCGCCGACTTCGCCAGCCCGCTGAGCAACTCCGGTACGGCGGGCCTGCACTTCATCAACGCCGACTACACCCTCGCCCTCAGCCGCCCGCCGGTCGGCGAGGAGTTGGGCATGGAGTCGAGCGGCCATCTGAGCGACGGAGGCATCGCGACCGGCCACTGCACGCTGCACGACACCTCGGGTCCGATCGGCTACTGCCTGGTGACCGCCGTGGTCAACCCGGGAAGCGTCCTCGGCCGCCAGGAAGCGGGCTGAGGAGGTGGAGCCGGCCGCCGCCCACCCGCCCCGGCCGCGCCGCCGGTTGAGCACCCGGAGCACCGGGCGGGCAGCCCCCGGATCCGGCACACCCGCCGGCCGCGGCGCCTAGTCTGGAGCCGTGCGGGGATTACTGCTGCATCTGTCGACCCTGGACGCCGACGCGGAGAGTGCCGTCCGCGTCATCGCCTACTTCGACTCACTGGTGCGCAACCACGCGAGCGTCCCGGTGCTCCTGCAGGCGACGGCACGGCTGGCGCAGTGCCCCGTGGGTCTCGTCGACGCGGTCACGGGCAGGCGGCTGCGGGTCTCCCCCGGTGGGAACGCCGAGCGGTCCGGGGCTCCTCCCGAGTCGGCGGCCGACCGCCCGCTCGGCTCGTCCCTCGGCGCCGTGTGGATGGAGCGCGAGGGCCGGGCCCACGGACTCGACGAGATCGTGCTGGAGCGCTTCGCCGTGGCGGCGGAGATCACGCTTGAACGGGCCGCCGCCCTGGCGCAGGCGGGCAACGATCCGGCCCTGGTGGAGCTGGCCCTGTCGGCCGACGCCTGCGAGGCCGAGCGGGCACGGGCGCTGCGCCTGCTCGGCTTCGGGCCCGCCGCCCGGCTCCAGGTGCTCGCCGGTCCGGCCGGCGACGGGGACGCCCTCGCCACCCACCTGCGCGCCGCCGGCCACCACGTCCGGACGGCCACGGTGGGCGACATCGCGGCGCTGCTGGTGAGCCCCGGCGTGGACGGGCTGCCCGGGACGTGGCGCGCCGGCGTCGGGCCGTCGGTGAACGGGACGGACGTCGCCGCCTCCTGGGCCGGCGCGCGGACCGCGCTGCGCTTCACCGGCCCGCACCCCGCGGACCGGGTGGTGAACTGGGCCGATCTCGGGGCGCTCGCCCTGTTCGCGACCCACGTGCCGGACGAGGCCATCTCCGGCCTCGCCGACGTGCGCGCCGTCGAGGAGCTCTCCCGCCGGCCGTACGGCGCGGAGGCGCTGGACGCGGTGCGGGCCCTGTGCGCCGAGGGGTCGGTGCGCCGGGCGGCCGCCGCCGTGCACCTGCACCACAGCTCGCTGGCGGCGCGCCTCGCGCGCGCCGAGGCCGTTCTCGGCTTCTCCCTGGCCGACCCCGCCGGACGCCTCCGGGCGCACCTGGCCCTCCAACTCGTACGGCTGCGCGCGGGTGTCAGCGGAGCAGGGCCCGGCGGAGCGCCACCATCCGCTCGGCGACGGCCCGGCGGCTGATCTCCACGTCGGGCAGCACCATGTCGAAGCCGTGGAAGGCCCCCGGATACAGGTGGAACTCGGTGGAGACGCCCGCCCGCACCAGCCGCTGGGCATAGTCGATGCACTCGTCCCTGAAGACCTCCAACTCGCCGACGTCGACATAGGCCGGCGGCAGGCCTGACAGGTCGGTCGCCCTGGCGGGTGCGGCGTACGGCGACACCCCGTCGGTGCCGGCGTCGTCGCCCAGCAGCGAGGCCCAGCCGAGGAGATTGGCGGCCCTGTCCCAGACCACCGCCTCGGTGAACTCGTGGCTGGACGGCGTGGTGTTGCGGTCGTCGAGCATCGGACAGATCAGCAGTTGGAAGGCCAGCGCGGGAGCGCCCCGGTCGCGGGCCAGCAGCACGGTGCCCGCGGCGAGGCCGCCTCCGGCGCTGACCCCGGCCACCGCGAGGCGCTCGGGATCGATGCCGAGCTCGGCGGCGTTCTTGGCGGTCCAGAGCAGACCGGCGTAGCAGTCCTCCACCGGCGCCGGGTGCGGGTGCTCCGGCGCGAGGCGGTATTCGACCGAGACGACCACGCACCCCACCTGGACGGCGTAGTCCACCAGCCACGGGTCCTCCGTCTCCACGTTGCCGAACATCATGCCGCCGCCATGGATCCAGTAGATCCCCGGGACCGCTCTCCGCTGCCCGGCAGGACGGTAGATCCGCAGCCGGAGGTCGGGAGCGCCCTCCGGGCCCGGCACCATCCGGTCCTCGATCGCCACCCGTCCGTCCAGCTCCAGGGGGGCCATCGCCGCGAACGCCGCCTCCACCTGGACGCGGAGACCGGGCACGTCCTCCGGCCGCATGCCGCGCAGGTCGGACACCGGGAGCGGGCCCGCCGCGAGGGCCTCGGCCAGTCCGGGATCGATGTTCGGATGAAGCGCCATGTCACTCACCTCTGGATTGGTCACCTACGGGAAGACGGCGTGCCGTACGCGCGATCGGTCTTGCCCAGAGCATGCGTGAGCCCACGGCCGTCTCACAACCGCAACATGGCCGCGATGAGCGGGCACTTGACCGCCAGTCGGCGGCCGTCCACCCCTACCCGGCCGGCGGGCCGGGAGGCCCCTCCCCGGGCAGCAGGCGGCCGTCCCGGATCAGCAGGCGGCCGGACGGTCAGACCTCCGCCTCGACCTCCGCCAGGGGACGGCCGCTCCGGCCCGCCGCGGGGCGCAGGGCCCCGGCGAGGAGGGCCCCCGTCAGGGTGACAGCCGCCAGGAGGCCGAACGTGGTGGGCAGCGAGGTCGCGTCGGCTATCCAGCCGATCACGGCGGGGGCCACGAGCCCGGACAGATAGGTGATCGTCGCGACCCCCGCGATCCCCAGGCTGGGCGTCGCGGTGGCGTTGCCCCCGGCGGCGAAGCACAGCGGCACGACCACCGCCACGCCCAGTCCGACCAGGGCGAAGCCGATGATCCCCAGCAGCGGCGTGCGGGCCGCGACGATCACGATCCCGCCGGCGGTGGCGATCAGGCCGCCGGCACGGACGGTCACGACCGGTCCGAGCCTGCGGACGATCAGGTCTCCGGACAGCCGGGTGACCGCCATGGCCAGCGCGAAGATCGCGTAGCTGGCGGCGGCGACGCCGGGACCGGCGCCGGTGACGTCCTTGACGTAGACGGCGGCCCAGTTCACGCTGGCGCCCTCGGCGATGGTGGCGCAGAACCCGACGGCCCCGATGGCGAGGATCGCCCGCGGGGGCACGGCGAACCGGGGTGGCGCCTGCTCACCGGGCTCGGGCCGGGTGTCGAGCAGGTCACGGCCGGCCACGACGCCGACGGCCAGAAGTGCCAGCGCCGCGACCGAGTGGTGGACGCGCGCGTCGAGCCCGGCCTGCGCCGCGACCACCCCGATCCCCGCGCCGGTCAGGCTGCCCGCGCTCCATATGCCGTGCAGGCCGGAGATGATCGAGCGCTCCAGGCGCCGTTCGACGAGCACTCCCTGGGCGTTCATCGCGACGTCGCTCATGCCGGCCGCCGCGCCGTAGACGAGGAACGCCGCGCACAGCCAGGGCAGGCCGGGAGCGAGCGTGGGGAGGGCCAGCGCCGCGCAGAACAGGGCGATCAGGACCCGGGTTGCGGCGCGCCCCCCGTAGTGGTGGACCAGGCGCCCGGCCATCGGCATGGCGACGAAGGCGCCCAGTGCGGAGCAGAACAGGGCCACGCCCAGGGCGGCGGGCCCCAGTTGGAGATGCTCCTGCAGCCACGGGATGCGGGTCGCCAGGTTTCCCGAGACCACGCCGTGGGTGGCGAACACCGCCGAGATCGCAATGCGAGCACGTTGATTGTCGTTGTGCATGATGCTAGAAATTAACAGGAAGGCTCCCTGATTAAAAGAGGACAGATGAAGACCGCGACCCCGCAGATGGCCCGGGCGATCAACGACCGCCTCGCCCTCGACCTGCTGCTGGAACACGGCGCCCTGACCGCTCCCCAGCTACGCGCGCTCACCGGCCTGTCCCGCCCGACGGTGTCCGACCTCCTCGAGCGCCTGCAGGTGAACGGGCTGATCTCGGTCGTCGGCGAGAGCGGCGGGGACCGGCGGGGGCCCAACGCCCGCGTCTACGGCATCGTCGCCGACCGCGCCCACGTGGCCGGGGTCGACGTGCGGCGCGACATGGTCAACGTGACCGTCGCCGACATCACCGGCCGGACCCTCGGCTCGGCCACGCACCCACTGGCGGGCGCGGGTCCGTCCGAGGCCGGACGCCCCGCGGGGGCGGCGTCCGGCACGGAGGACGGGCGCTCCGGGGAGCCCGGCGACGACCTGGTCAAGATCATCGCCCGGACCGTCGCGGAGGCGGCGGGCGGCCGGAAGATGCACGCGGTCGTCGTGGGCGCCCCGGGAATGGTGAACCCGCGGAGCGGGGAGCTGGCCACCGGCAACGGCGTGCCCGGCTGGCGGCCGAACCTGCTGCAGGCCCTGCGCCACCGGATCGACGCGCAGGTCACCCTGGAGAACGAGGTCAACCTCGCCGCCGTCGCCGAGCACCGCGCCGGATCCGCCCGGGGACGCAAGGACTCCGTCCTGCTCTGGCTGGACGACGGTGTGGGCGCGGCGGTCACCCTCGACGGAAGGCTGCGCCGGGGAGCCTCGGGGGCCGCGGGCGAGGTCGGCACCCTCGGCCTGCGGGGCGGGGCGTTCTGCGATCTGGTGAGTGCCGAGTTCATCGCCGGGCTCGACGACGACTCCCTCGCGGCGAGGATCGCCGAGGGGGCCTTCGCCTCGGTGGCGGTCCTGGACCCCGGGCTCGTCATCCTGGGCGGGAAGACGGGCCGCTCCGGCGGAGACGCGCTGGCCGCGCGGGTCAGCGAGCACCTGGCCGCGCTCTCCCCCGTCCCGACCCAGGTCCGCGCGAGCACGGTGGAGGGCAACGCGATTCTTCACGGGGCCCTGTTCACGGCCCTGTCCATCGCCCACCGGGACCTCTTCGGCGAGGTGCCCGCCTAGCGGGCCGGCGGACCGTCGCGCCGGTACGGGATCCGATCCCTCGGGGGACGCGGAACGCCCGGCGCAGGGCGCGCCCGGCCGTACTGAGCCCGGCCGTGCGGGGCCCGGCCCACGATCTCCGGTGCGCTCCTAGGCGGCCTCAAGCGCCTCGGCGACGGAGGGGAACACCTCGAACACCTGGGTCAGGCCGGCGAGGTTGAGCCGTCGCGCGAGGTTCCCCTGAATGCCGGTGATGATGAACCGCACTCCCTCGACCTGGCCGTGGTGGCGCGCCTGGAGCAGCTCGCCTATCCCCGAGGAGTCGCAGAAGGTGAGGTCCGAGAGGTCGAGGATGAGGGTCGGCGACTGCAGGGCCTTCCATGCCCGGTCCATCTCCGCTCGTAACACCGGAGTGTGATAGTGGTCCAGCTCACCGCTGGCCTGCACGACGAGCGTCGTGCCGTGCAGTCCGGACGTGGCGGTGAAACTCGACTCCGGTTCTTTTCCCACGAACATGATCAACCCTCTACCCCGGCCTCTCCCAGCCATCCAACTTTCCCACATGGGACAAATGCCTCTGCCAGACCGGGCGCGCGGGCCCCCCGTCCTCTGCCAGACCGGGCGCGCGGGCCCCCCGTCCCCGCACCGCGCCCCGGCCTGCCGGAGCTCGGCTCTTGGCGGCGGACGCGCCGGCCACACCCTCCGTCGTGCCGGCGACACCCCACCCTGAGCCTGCGGGATCTCCGCTCCACGGCAGCCCGCGTGCCTGCGAGGACCGGAGCCTCTCTTCTCTTCCCTGTCTGAGGTGCCCAGGACACACGGGACTATTCCGGCACCGACCTGTGATCCCGGCGACAGGTCTCCGGGGTGGGCGGGCAGGCACACTGGGAGGATGGCCGGGATGGGAAAGCCGCGGCTGGCGGCGGTCGCGCTCATCGGGATGTCTCTTGTGGCCGCGTGCGGCCCGGACCGTACGGCGGCGCCCGCGCCGGGGACGGCCCCCACGCTCTCGCGGAGCCCCGCGCCCCCACGAACCCCGGCGCTCTCGCGGACCCCGGCGCCGGGCCGCACGGGATCCGTGAGCCCCGCGCCGAGCGGCGCGGCCACCGGGCCGGTCACCGCCTCGGCCGCGTGGGCCACCGCCGAGGGCGCCGAGCTGTCGGGGAGCTCCGCACTGCTCGACGTGGCGGCGACCGGCCCCCGCGACGCCTGGGCCGTCGGGTTCAAGGACGGCGCCGAGGACCGGGAGGGTACGCCCGCCGCGCTCCGGTGGGACGGGCGCCGCTGGCACGAGGTGCCGCTGGCGGGGGACGGCGTCCACCGCCTTGAGGGGGTCAGCGCGGGCGGGCCGGATGACGTGTGGGTGGTGGGCAACGGCGGGAGCGCCTCCGCCGCGCACTGGGACGGGCGGCGCTGGACCTGGGAGAGACCCTTCGGGGTGGCCGACGACTACCGGATGGCGGACGTCGCGACGGCCGGCGGCACGGCGTGGTTCGCCGCGAACGGCCCGTCGAAGGCGGTGGTCCTGGAGTGGGCCGGCGGGGGCTTCCGCAACGTGCTGAGCACCGGCGGCGCCCTCAGGGCGGTCACCGCCAAGGACGGGCACGTCTGGCTGGCCGGTTCGAGCGAGCGGAACACACCGCTGATCTGGCACGGCACCGCCGGCGGCGGGTGGGAGACCGCTCGGACGCCCGAGGTCCCCGGGGGCAGGCTCAACCGGGTCTGGCAGATCTCGCCGTCCGAGGCGTGGGCGGTCGGGGAGGTCGTCACCGGTCCCGGTGAGCGCGTGGGACAGCCACTGGTCCTGCGCTGGGACGGGTCGAGCTGGAGCCGGGTGGAGGTGCCGGTCCGCCTCGGCGCCCTGCATGGCGTCACCGCCTCCGGGCCGGGCGACCTGTGGATCAGCGGGGTCGACGCCGACCACTCGGGGCAGGTGCTCTTCCTCCGCTTCGACGGCGCGAGGTGGTCGCGCGAGTACGGTCCGCTGCTGCGGGCCCACGCCGACGGCCAGCAGTACGAGGAGACCGACGACGTCAACCGCACCGGCATCGCCCGGGTGCCGGGCACCGGGGCGCTGTGGACGGTGGGGTCGGTCGGCGTCGGCGACGACGAGGCCGACTTCGTGCTCCGGCGCTGAGGCCGCCGGCCCTCCCGCCGGCCCGTGGCACGGCCGTCAGGACCCGTGGCGCGGCCGTCGGGAGAGGTGCGTAACTGTCGGGGGGCTGGCGTAGTCTCTCTCAAACTCCAACAAAAAGGAGTAAGAGATGAAAAGGGTTCGAATCGTCCATACGCCCCGCCCGCCCCGCAAGCCCGCCCCGCTCGACCTGCGCACGCCCTCAGGACGGACTCTCCCCTTCTGAGACACCGCCGAGACCGCCGTCCCCTCCCGCCAGGAACAGCCGGTTCACGAACCAGAGAACCACACCCACGGCCACCAGCACGCCCGCGCGGAGATAGACGTCGCCGCCGCGGCCCGTGACCGGCAGCACCAGAACCAGGCAGACCAGCGCGCCCACCACGGGCATCCAGCTCGGCGCCCGGTAGTGGTCGTGCTCCACGCGGTCCTTACGGAGGACCAGCACGGCCACGTTGACCAGGGCGAACACGCACAGCAGCAGGAGCACCGTCGTGTCGGCGAGGCTGCTCACGTCGCCGGTGGCGACCAGCACCGCCGCGATGCCCACGGTGAACACGATGGCCACCCACGGGGTGGACCTCGTGGGGTGGACCGCCGCGAAGACCTTCGGCACGATCCCCTCGCGCGCCATGCCGTACACCAGGCGTGAGGCCATGAGCATGTTGATCAGCGCGGTGTTGCCCACCGCGAGCAGCGCGATGAGCGCGAACAGCTTGGGCGGGAAGGCCAGCCCGGCGACCTTGACGACCTCCAGCAGCGGGCCGGAGGAGTTCGTCAGCGTCTCGGTGTCGACCAGCATGGTCGCGGTGAACGCCACCGCCATGTAGATCGTCGCGGCCACGACCAGGCCCCCGAAGAGCGCCCGGGGATAGTCGCGCTGCGGGTCCTTGGACTCCTCGGCGAGGTTGACCGAGTCCTCGAAGCCGAGCAGCGCGTAGAAGGCCAGGGCGGTGCCGCCCAGGACGCCGAGGAACGCGCCGTTGGCCGGGTGGAACGACAGGGCCCTGGCGGGCTCGCCGTCTCCGGACAGCAGCGCGTAGACCCCGATCGCGATGACGACCAGCAGGCCGAACGCCTCGATGACCGTCAGGACGACGTTGACCTTGACGGACTCGGAGATCCCGGCGAAGTTCACCAGCGCCACGAGGCCCAGGAAGATGAACGCGCCGACGACCACCGGCAGCGTGACGAACTCGCCCAGGTATCGGCCGCCGAACGCCCGGGCCGCGGCGCTCGCCGAGGTGATCCCGCTCATCAGCACGGCGAAGGCCACGACAAACGTGACAAAAGGAATATTGAACGCTTTATTCGCATAGAGCGCCGCCCCGGCGGCCTGCGGATATTTCCCGACGAGCTCGGCGTAGGCGGACGCCGTCAGCGCGGCCAGCACGAAGGCGATGAGGAAGGGCAGCCACAGCGCCCCGCCGACATAGCCGGCCACCTTCCCGACCAGGGCGTATATCCCCGCGCCGAGGATGTCGCCTACCACGAACAGCAGCAGGACCCTGCGCCCGATCACCCGCTTGAGCGAGTGCTGGGGTGGACCAGAACCAATGATCGCCTCAGCCATGCACTTCCCTTACCCAACGCAGCGCGAGAATCACCCTCCGTGAGATTGGTCTGTTTCTGTTAGCGGCATGAAAGTGATCCGCAAGGATGGCTCCCTAGCGTTCCGTCCGTCACAAAAAGCAATGAAAGGCAGAAATGCGTAGCGCCCTCTTCTCCCGCCGGATCGCCGCCACCCTCGCGGGAGCCGCTCTCATCTCCCTCACCGCCGCCTGCGGTGGGTCCGGCAACGCCGCACTCTGCACCGAGGCGGCGAAGCTGATGACCGACTACAGCACGTCCGCGGCCTCCTTCGGCACCGACCTCGGCAAGTACAACGAGGCGAACCAGAAGCTCGCCGACAACCTCAAGGCCCTGGCCGGCAAGGCCGACGGCGAGCTGGCCTCGGCGCTCAACGACTTCTCCGCCACCTGGGCCTCCTTCAAGATCGACGAGAAGGACCCGGCCGCGTCCGCCGCGGCCCTCCAGGACATCGGCAAGAAGACCCAGGAGGCGGTCGCCAAGTTCGGCAGCGCCTGCGCCTAGCGGAGCCCGTGCCTCCTCGGAAGAGGAGGCACACTTGGCACGGCCGTCGCTCCGCCTGCGGGGGGCAGCGCGGCGCGACGGCCGTGCCGGACGTCCTCGGAGCCCCTGCCGCCGCACGGCAGGGGCTCCGCCGCGTCTCGCCCCCTCCCGTACGGTCCGCCGGCCGCGGCCGGGTCAGCCCCGGCCCGTGCGGGCCTGCTCGTAGCACTCCTCGAAGCCCTGCAGCACCGCCGGCCACGAACTGCGGACGGGCTCGGTCTCGCGGTTGTGCGCCGCGATCGACTCGCGCAGCTCGCGGTCGCCGGCCAGGCCGGCCACCGACGCGACCAGGTCCTCGAAGCTCCGCCCGAGCAGCCCTTCCTTGCCCGGACGCACGAAGTCGGCCACCCCGCTCTGGGTCCGCGCGACCACCGGGACCCCGGCCGCCCTGGCCTCCAGCGCGGCCAGCCCGAAGGACTCCCGGGGCGCCGGGGCGACGAACACGTCCGCCGAGGCGAGCAGTTCGCGGATCCGGTCGCGGCTGTAGCGGCCGGGCAGCGAGACCCAGCCGCTCATCCCGTTGGCGCGCAGGTAACGCTCCATCTGCGAACGCGCCGGGCCGTCCCCGACGACGGTCGCCCGCAGCGGCGTCTCCTGCGGCACCTGGGCGCGGGCCTCCTTCAACAGCTTGAGCAGCCGGACCGGCTGCTTGCGCGGCGCCAGCCGTCCCACGGCCACGATGTGCACCGTCTCGTCGCCGGGCTCGCGCCGTACCGGGTCGGCCGAGCGCCAGCCGGAGACGTCGAGGCCGTTGGAGACCACGTGCACCGGCACCCCGCGGCCGGCCACCGCGCGGATCGGCCGGGCCGCGGCCTCGCTCACCGCGGTGCCCACCAGCCCCCAGCGGTGCCACTCGAATAGCAGCCGCAGCCCCCGGTAGACGCCCCGGGTGACCGGATCCCACATGCTGTGCACGGTCACGACCACCGGCAGCCCCATGCGCACGGCCGCGCGGACGCCCATCCAGGCGAACGGCGAGACCGCGCCGGTGTGCACGTGCACCACGTCGGGGCGCCGCGCCCTCATCAACCGCAGCAGGTGGCCCACCCCGAACGGATGGACGGGCAGGTCGAAGGGGAGTCTCGCGACGATCCGGTGCACCCCGGCCAGGGGCTCGCCCGGGGTCGCGGTCGCCACCTCGACATCGTGACCCGCCTCCCTCTGCATCCGGACCAGATCGCCGACCTGCACCTCGATGCCGCCGAGGCGCGGCAGGTAACAGTCACTGACGTGGAGGATCCTCACCGTGCCAGCGTAGCCCCGCGTGAGATCATGCCTGCATGCCCGCGGCAACGGGCCCGGACCACCCGAACGGAGTGAACCACGATCGACGCCGTCAAGACAGCCGTGTTCTTCCATGCCCATCCCGACGACGAAGCCCTGCTCACCGCGGGCACCATGGCGATGCTCGCCGCCGAGGGGCACCGGGTGGTCCTCGTCGTGGCGACCTCCGGGGAGCGCGGCCAGGCCGACCTCGACCCCGGCGAGGCGCTGGGCGCCGCGCGCATCGCCGAGCTGTACAGATCGGCGGCGGCGCTCGGCTGCGCCCGGGTGGTGAACCTCGGCTACGGCGACTCCGGGCTGGCCCCCGGCGGCGGGATCGCCGAGGACCGGCCGGACAACGCGTTCATCGACGCCGACGCCGAGGAGGCCGCCCGGCGGCTCGCGGCGATCCTCACCGAGGAGAAGGCCGACCTGCTGACGACCTACGACCCGGCCGGGGGCTACGGGCACCCCGACCACGTCCAGGTGCACCGGGTCGGCGGCCGGGCCGCCGAGATCGCGGGCACCCCGATCGTGCTGGAGGCCACGGTCAACCGCGACCCCCTGCTCAAGGGGCTCCGCCTGATCCGCAGGTTCTATCCCCAGCTGGACGTCCGCGCCTTCGAACGGGCCTACTCCCCCGGCGAGGCGATCACCCACCGGGTCGGCGTGCGCCGCTTCGCCCGCCAGAAGCGGGCGAGCATGGCCGCCCACGCTTCCCAGGCCACCGGCGCGGACACCCGTACGCTGGGCGTGATGCTCAAAGTCCCCCAGCCCCTCTACCGTCTCGTCTTCGGCACCGAGTGGTACGTCCGGCGCGGCCTGCCGCCCGGCACGAGACTGAGACATCCGTTCGAAGTTCCTCCCAAAGGATGAGCCGGGGACCGGCAAACTGGGTCGGGGGGGTTACATGAAGAACAAGTGGGTCCAAATCGGACTTTCGGTCGCGTCTCTGGCGCTGGCCGCCACGCTCGTGCGCTTCCTGCCGCAGATCGTGGCGGCGCTGACCGGCAAGCACGTCTCCTGGACGCAGATCGGCGCCCAGTTCTCCCGGCTGAGCTGGGAGATGGTCGCCCTGATGGCCGTCGTCTGGCTGGCGAGCCTGATGGCCTACACGTTCGTGCTGACCGCCTCCCTGCCGGGTCTGTCCCATTCGCAGGCCCTGACACTGAACGCGGCCGGCAGCGCGGTGAGCAACCTGCTCCCCTTCGGCGGCGCGGCCGGGGTGGCCATGACGATCGCCATGACCAAGGGCTGGGGGTTCCCGCTACGGGCCGTCGTGGTCTCCACGCTCTCCAGCGGCATCTGGAACACCCTGTTCCGGTTCGTCCTGCCCGCCGTGGGGATCGTGGCCCTGCTGGTCAGCGGGCAACAGCTCAGCCCGGCCGTGACCAGAGCGGGCTGGGTGGGCTCGCTGTCCATCCTCGCCCTGGTCGCCGTGGTGGCCGCCGCGCTTTACTGGGACCGCGCCGCCGCCGCGCTCGGCCGCGCCCTCGACGCCGCCGCGCGGCCGCTGCCCCGCGGCATCCGCCCCGCCGAGCACACCCTCTCCCACGCGCTGGAGAAGCTGCGCGCCGACACCTCCGAGGTCGTACGGCGCCGCTGGCCGGGGCTGACCCTGGGGATGGTCTTCTTCCTCGGGCTGCAGTGGCTGCTCCTGGTCTGCTGCCTGCACGCCACCGGCGCCTACCCGGGGACGGCGCAGACGATCGCCGTGTTCGCCCTGTCCAGGGTGCTGACCACCGCCCTGGTGACCCCGAGCGGGACCGGGATCATGGAGGCCGGGACCGTCGGCGCGCTGGTCTTCTTCGGGGCGCCGCTGGATTCCGCAACAGCCGCTGCGCTGCTTTTCGGCTTCTGGACCTACACTGTCGAAATCCCCTTCGGCGGCCTGGCGCTCGGCGCGTGGGCGCTTCTGCGCCGGCGTGAGAACGCCGCTCCGGCCCCCGCGAAGGAGCCGATCAGCCGCTAGATTGGGAAATACCTTGTGCGCGATTCGAAGGCCCGCATAGCGTGGCGGCTGACATGGTGGCGTTCCGGGTTCTCGGTCCGGTCGAGGCGCATTCCGACGATGACGGGCTCGACCTAGGCGGGCTGCGGCAGCGTGCCGTCCTCGCCCGATTGCTGGTGTCGCGCGGGCAGGTCGTGCCCGTCGACTCCCTCCTCTACGACCTGTGGGACGACGACGCCGCCAAGGGGGCGCAGTCCGGCCTCCAGGTCTACATCTCCCGCCTGCGCCGGGTCCTGGAGCCCGGCCGTCCGCGCGGGGGACCCAACCGGCTGCTGGTGACGGTCGCCTCCGGCTACGCGCTGCGGGTCGCCCCCGACCAGGTCGACGCCCTCCGCTTCGAGGCGCTGGTCCGCACGGCCGGAGAGCACCTGGAGGGTGACGACCCCTCCTCGGCGCGGGTCCGCCTGGAGAAGGCCCTGGGGCTGTGGCGCGGCACCCCTTACTCCGACTTCGCCGACCAGCCGTGGGCCGAGGCCGAGGTCAACCGGCTGACCGAGCTGCGCCTGGTCGCCCGTGAGCGGCACGCCGACAGCGGCCTGCGCCTGGGCATGCCCGCCGAGGCGGTGCCCGACCTGGAGGCGCTGACCACCGAGCACCCGCTCCGCGAGGAGGGCTGGCGGCTGCTCGCCCTCGGCCTCTACCGGTGCGGACGGCAGGGCGACGCGCTGGCCGCGCTGCGCAAGGCCCGTACGATCCTCGCCGACGAGCTGGGCATCGACCCGGGACCGGCGCTGCGCAAGCTGGAGTCCGACATCCTGGCCCAGGACCCCGGCCTGCAGCTCGCCGCCCCGCCGCCTGGCCGCCAGCGTCCCCAGGTGCCGGCCGACACCTGGCCGCCCCGGCCCACGGCGGCGCCGGTGGAGCTGCCGCCGCTGGAGCCCGAGCCGTTCGTCGGCCGCGACGCCGAGCTGACCCGGCTGACCACCGCCGCGGCCCGGACCGGCCGCTTCACCGTCGCGGTGATCAGCGGCGACGCGGGCGCGGGCAAGACGACGCTGGTCCGCCAGCTCACCAAACGGCTCTCCGACGACGGCTGGGGCACCTCCTCCGGAGCCTGCCCCGACAGCAGCGCCACCCCTCCCGGCTGGGCCTGGGTGGAGATCCTGCGCACCCTGGTGAACGCGGCCGGACCCGGCGAATACGCCCCGCTGCTGGCCCCGCTGCTGGACGACGCGGCCCCGGCGCCCGACGACGACCAGGTCTCCGGCGGTTTCCGGCTGCACCGGGCGGTGGGCGGCTATCTGGCGGCCGTCGCCAAGGACACCCCGATCCTGCTGACGCTGGAGGATCTGCACTGGGCCGACGACCAGACCCTGGCGCTGCTGCGCGCGCTGCCGAGCCTGCTGGCCACCAGCCGGGTGCTGCTGGTGGTCACCTGCCGTGACAGCGAGCTGAGCGACCAGCAGGCCGACGTGCTGGCCGCGCTGGCCCGGCTCGGGCCGGTCCGGGTGGGTCTGACGGGTCTGGACCCCAAGGCGGTGGCCGAGCTGGTCCGGGCGACCTGCGTGCGCGAGGTCGACGAGGACGCGGTCAGCAGCATCGTCGAGCGGACCGGCGGCAACCCCTTCTTCGTCCGCGAGACCGTGCGCCTGCTCGACGCCGAGGCCGTGAGCGACCGCGCGACGGCCGCCGAGGTGCTCTCCGGGGTGCCCTCCGGCGTCCGCGACGTGCTGCGGCGGCGGATCTCGCGGCTGCCCGCGGCGGCCCAGCAGATCCTGCTGCAGGCCGCGGTGATCGGCCGCGACGTCGACGTGGACGTGCTGGTCGACGTGACGGGCGACGAGGACGCGGTGGTCGACGCGGTGGAGGCGGCGCTGCTCGCCGGGCTGGTCACCGAGCCGGGCCCCGGCATGCTCCGCTTCGACCACGACCTGGTCCGCGACACCCTTTACTCCGACGCCTCCCGGCTGCGCCGCTCCCGGCTGCACGCCTCGGTGGCCGCGGTGATCGAGCGCCGCAACCCCGGCGACGTGGCCGCGCTCGCCCACCACTACGACGCGGCCGGCACCGCCGAGACGGCCATCAAGGCGGTGCACTACGCCGGGCTCGCGGCCGAGCAGGCCGAGCGCCGTTTCGCCCACCGGGAGGCGGCCTCGCTGTGGGAGCAGGCGATCGCCGCCTTCGACCGGTCCGGCATCACCCACACCCCCGACAGCACCAGAGAACGCCTGCTGCTGACCCTCAATCTGATCAAGGCGCTGGCGCTCTGCGGCGACATGGCCGCGGCCCGCAGGCGGCGGCGCGAGGCGATGGACGCGGCTCTGCCGCTGGGCAATCTGGAGCTCACGGCCCGGGTGGCGGCCTCCCTGGCCGTGCCGCACAAGGGCATGGCGCGCGACTTCACCCGCACCGCCTGGGAGATCGTCGACGTCGCCGAGCAGGCGCTGGTCGAGCTGCCGGCCGCCGAGCAGTCACTGCGGGCGAGCCTGCTGGCCACGCTCGCCCTGGAGCTGGAGGGCTCGGCCACCCGCCGGGGCGAGCAGGCGTCGCTGGAGGCCGAGGAGCTGGCCCGGCGGAGCGGCGACCCCGCCCTGCTGGCGACCGCGCTGAGCGGCCGGCTGCGCCAGTCCTACGGCATCACCCCGGTCGGCGAGCGCGAGGTCATCGGCCGGGAGCTGCTGGAGGTGGGCAAGACGACCGGTCAGGTCTCGGTCCAGGCCCTGGCCCACCTCGTGCTGATGGAGTGCGCGGCCGCCTCCGGGGCGTTCGCCGACGCCGACGCGCACGTGGCCGCCGCCGAGCGGCTGGCCAGGCAGTACGGCCTGCCCGCGCCGGCGGCCGTCGGCGCCTGGTACGCCGGGCAGCGCCTGATGATCGCCGGTGACTTCACCGGCGCGGAGCGCGCCTACCGCGACGCCGCGCGGCTGACGGCCCGGGCCGGCATGCTGGAGGGCCGCCAGGACCTGCCGCTGATCACCGCCTTCTGTCTGCACCTGGTCAACGGCCGGGCCGCCGAAATGGTGGAGCCCCTGGCGGAGGCCCACCAGCGCGGGGCCAAGTGGACCCTCGACGCCTACGCGGTGGCCCTGGCCTCGGCCGGGCACATGCGCGACGCGCGGGCGGTCATCGCGGTCAAGACCCCGGTCCGTCCCGACTTCCTCTACGAGCTGGCGATGATCTGGCGGGCTCTGGCGGGCATGCTGCTGGACGACCGGGAGCGGATGGTCGAGGCATATGACACGCTGAAGCCGTTCGCCGAGCGGATCGCGGGGGCCGGCACCGGCGTGGTGGCGCTGTGGCCGGTCGCGCTGACCCTCGGTGACCTGGCCCTGCGGCTGGGCTTCACCGACGCGGTGAGATCCCACTACGACCAGGCCCTCGCGGTGGCCCAGCGGGTCGGCGTGCCCCGGTGGGTCGAGGCGGCGCAGCGCTCACTCAGCAGCTGACGAGAAACTTCTCGCCGAGCAGCCGGGTGCGGCCGGAGACCGACAGCTCGGCGCGGTACCAACCGGGGTTGTCGACGATGCTGGGCCGCCACTCGGCGGTCCGGCTCCGGCCGGCGAAGCCGGAGTTCGCGGCGAGGTAGGTCTGCCAGCTCCGGGTGCCCGCGCTCCAGCGCCGCAGCCGCCAGCTGTAGGAGACGGAGCCGCCGGGGCGGGGGTTGTCGATCACGCTCTGGACCAGATACGGCCGCTCGCACGGCCGGGGCGCGGTGAGCGCGCTGACGGCGATCGTGCCGGCGGCCGGCTCCGCGACCGTGATGGCCGGCACCGCTTCCGAGGACAGGGTCACCGCCCGCGCCGGCGCCGCCGCGCCCGCCTGGACCTGGGCGGAGGCGTTGTCGGCCACCTCCACTCCCGCGTAGGCTCCGGCGAAGGCCAACGTGGCCACCAGCAGCTTCACGACGCTCGCGGTCCCGCTCGCCACCACCGGCGCCACACTGCTACCCGGACTCATGACAGACACCTTTCTCTCGTCACTACAGGTGTATGCCGCGATGGTTGATCTCCGCTTGACGTCCGCTTGCAGGGGATCCGCGTTACCGGATCAGGTAAGCCTGTCCTAATATCAAATGCGGCAGGCCCGAGCGGAGGGGTGGTGATGTTTCAGATGCGATCGCCTGTGACGGGCATCCCTGACCCCACGTCCGCCTCCGTTCTGAACATGCCGCTGTGGCTCTGGGTCCTGCTGGGCGGGATCGCCCTGTTCGGCGTGTTCCAGGTCTACTACTGGGTCGGCTACAAGCTCGGCCCCAGGATCTACGCCTCCCGCCTGGGCCGGAAGGTCGGCGAGGCGAACATCCTCAAGGTGGAGAACGCCCTCCGGAGGTGGGGCGCGCTCGCCGTCTACGGCTGTTTCTGGGTGCCCGGCCTGCGGCACACGCTGCCCTGGGTGGCGGGGGTGCTGCGGATCTCCTACCCCTGGTACGTCGTGGCCAGCGCGCTCGGCTGCCTGACCTGGGTCCCGGTGACGTCCTTCGGCCTCTACTCGGTGATCTGGGGCTGGCTGAGACTGGCCGCCGAGTCGCCGCTCCTGGCGGGCGCCGCCGCCGTGGTGGTGATCACCGTGGCCGCCGCCCTCGTCCACCGGCGCCGCCGCCGCAGGGCGGCCCGGCGCGCGGAGGACAGCCTGCCCGTCGGGTGAACCACCGGGATCATCCGGTGTGCCCGGCGGGTGCGCATGTCAACGTTTCGATAGCCGAACCCCCGAGATCCGCATATTGACGGTCGACTCTGTCACCATGTCTCCCATGCAAACCGGGGGAATACGCCTCATCGTCTGCGCCACTGTGGCCACTGTCGCCACCGGGCTCCTCACGCCCGTCACATCCGCCCACGCCGGCCAGACCGTTCAGCGGTCGGCCCGCCCGGCCACCGCCCACCGGGCCGCCCCGACGGTCTCGGCGCGGGCCGCCTACCTGGTCGAAACCGGCACCGGAACGGTCCACTTCAGCAAACAGGCGGCCAGGCGGATGCCGGTGGCCAGCCTGACGAAGATCATGACGGCCTACATCGTGCTGCGTGAGGCCGGGCTGAACGACACGGTCACCGTCAACGCGGGAGACGTGCGGCACGCGGCGACCAATGACGCCACCGCCGCGGCGCTGCGCGCCGGTGAGCGCCTGACCGTCAGGGAGCTGCTCTACGGGGCGATGCTCCCCTCCGGGGCGGACGCGACCCACGCGCTGGCGCGCGTCTACGGGCCGGGCGAGCGCAGGTTCGTGGCCAAGATGAACGCGGCCGCCCGTTCCCTGGGCCTGTCCGGCACCCGTTACGGCAACTCCGACGGGCTGCCCGAGCCGAGTCCCGGCTACTCCACCGCCCAGGACCAGGCCCGGCTGGCCGAGGCCGCGCTCGCCGATCCGGTGCTGCGGACCATCGCCGCCACCAGGCGCTACGTCGTGCGCAAGACGAGGGTGCACCGGGCCCACGTCTGGACCAACACCAACAAGCTGCTCGGCAAGGAGCCCGGCGCCCTGGGCGTCAAGACCGGCTACACCCGGGCGGCCGGCTACTGCCTGTCGTTCGCCGTCGACCGCGACGGCCACCGGATGATCGGCGTCGTTCTCGGCGACTCCAGCGCCGAGCGGCGCTTCCAGACCGCCGGCCGGCTGCTGGAGTGGGCCGATGACCAGATGGCGGGCGAGGGCGAGGGCGACGGCCGCGAAGACGTCTAGCGGGCCGCCGCGGTCCGGGGTGCGCTCGGGCCGTCAGGAGTCCTCGAAGCGGACCTCCAGGGTCGCGGCGTCCGGTTCCACCGAGCCCAGCAGGGCCTCGCCCTCCTGGGTCAGCTCGGAGACCGCGGCCCCGGGCAGGGGCTCGAAGGGGGTCATCCGCAGGACGGCGGCCCCGCGTCTACGCTCCACCTGCCAGGTGCCGCGCACCGAGCCGTCCCAGAGGAACGTGGCCCGCACGCGGAGGTTCCTGGTCGTGACGCGCCCGCGGTGCTCCTCGGCCATCAGCCGGGTGCGGTCGGCGTGGGCGAGCACCAGGTTGTCGAAGTCCGGCAGGAACCGCGCGGGCGCCGGGACGTCCTCATCCGGGCGCGGGGCGTCGGGAA
The DNA here is from genome assembly GCF_055586905.1 of Streptosporangium sp. NPDC048886. Taxonomy (NCBI): domain Bacteria; kingdom Bacillati; phylum Actinomycetota; class Actinomycetes; order Streptosporangiales; family Streptosporangiaceae; genus Streptosporangium; species Streptosporangium sp. NPDC048886. The sequence continues at coordinate 79,961 of NZ_JBVJHH010000019.1, read as the reverse complement.
GGTCGAACAGCTCGCGGCCCCGCTCGTCGCGGAAGACGCGCAGCCGCGGGCGCAGGCCGTCCAGCACGGCGCGCAGCCCCTTGATCCCGGACCAGGTCTGCGCGTCGGCGGCGGTGGCGGGGCCGAAAGCCGCCAGATAGCGCAGCACCAGCTCCTCGACCGGCCGGCCCGTCGGCTCCGGGCCCAGCCACACGTCCGCCGGCGTGAAGTCCGCCGCCGGGGGGAACGCCCAGCGGTCCTCGGTGGGGACCATGACCAGCGGCAGCTGGGTCCGTACGGCGTAGCCGAGCCCGCGCTCGTCGGCCTCGGGGAACTCCTCCTGGAGCAGGGCGCGCAGCGTGGTGAAGTCACGGGGCCGCTCCCGCAGGAGCGCGTGGGCGACGGGCAGCAGCCTGTCGAGGTCCAGCCCGGCGAACAGCTCGCCGCGGCCGGTCACCGCGGAGGCGAGCGCCGGCCGCAGCGTCGGCCGGAACGCCGCGTAGTCGGCCGCGCTCACCAGGTGCAGCGTGGCGCGCATCATCGTGGCCCGCACGACGCGGCGCTCGTGCAGGGCCCGGTGCAGGTCCTCCCGGCGGAAGCCCGCCACCCGCGTCCACAGGCCGGTGAAGGGATGTCTGGCCTCCTGCGCCTGCATGCCGCCGAGCCGTTCCACCGCCGTGACGACGTCGACCCTTTCCCGCTGGAGCAGCATCTGGCGGGCCAGCGTCGCGCGGTTGAGGCGCCGGGTCGTGAGGATCTCCATGCGCTCATGCTGACAGCCGTACCTGACACCTGATGGCAGGTACGCGCGCCCGGGCGGCGGATCCCACCGGCGCGGACGCCCCGGCGGCACCCCGGCTACGGCTCGGCAGGGCCGGCGCCGGGGCGCAGGAGCGAGTAGAGGACCTGGTCGTGCCAGCGCCCGCCGCGCCACTGCGCCTCGCGGATGACGCCCTCCCGCTGGAATCCGGCCTTCTCCAGCGCGCGCTGCTCGCCCAGGTTCCGGATGTCGGTGAAGGCCTGGATCCGGTGGGCGCGGGTGTGCTCGAACAGGTAGGCGGCGAGCTGCCGCTGCGCCTCGGTCCCGATGCCGCGCCCCTGGAAGCTCGGCCGCAGGCCGATGGCGATCTCCCAGCACCAGGAGGTGAGCGGCCGTCCCCAGGACGCCCTGAACCACTCGACGCGCCCGGCCACCTCCTCCTCGGAGCAGACGGCCAGCGTGCCCTGGTCGTCGCTCAGCAGGCCCGTCTCGGCGAACGCGCGCCGCTCCCGGCCCGGGGTGCGGTGGCCGAACCACTGGTAGGGCCCCGTGCCCTCCGGGCTGTAGAACTCATCCTCGAAGATCGTCAGGTCCTTCTCGGCCACGGGACGCAACGTTACGCGGGACACAGCGGGGTCCTCCTTGACCGGGATCGGCGGAATGTGAAGTCTGGCATCACGCCGGAACCGGCGCACCCGGCGCCTTCGCCACCGGCGCCGTCCGCCGGAGAGCCCGGTCAGTGGCGGGGCGGGCCGGCCGGACCGCCGCGCATCAGGCCGTGGCAGGCGATGGCGGCGGCGGCCACCACGTTGAGGGAGTCGACGCCCAGGTCCATCGCCGCCGGGCTCATCGGGATGCAGACCGGCCGGTCGGCCTCGTGCAGCCAGCGGGAGGACAGCCCGTCCCCCTCCGACCCCAGCAGCAGGGCGACCCGGTCGGCCATGGCGACCCCGTCGATGGGCGCGGCGGACTGGTCAGGGGTCAGCGCCAGCGTCTGGAAGCCCGCCGCGCGGAGCTCCTCCAGCCCGTCGTACCAGTTGGTCATCCGCGCGTACGGGATCGCGAAGACCGCGCCCATCGACACCTTGACCGACCTCCGGTAGAGGGGGTCGGCGCAGCGGGGCGACAGGATCACGGCCTCGACGCCCAGCGCGGCGGCGCACCGGAAGATCGCCCCGACGTTGCCGTGGTCGACGAGGTCTTCGAGGACGAGAACACGCCGGGAGGCTCCGCGCAGGATCTCCCGCACCGCGGGCAGCTCGCGCCGCTCCATCGCGGCGAGCGCGCCCCGGTGCACCGGGAATCCGGCGATCTTCTCCATCACGTCGTCGTCCACCACGTAGACCCGGTCGCCGAGCCCGTCGAGCAGGTCGGCGAGCGGGTCCGCCCAGCGCCGGGTCAGCAGCACCGACCGCACCGGGTAACCGGCCGCGACGGCCCGGCGGATCACCTTCTCCCCTTCGGCGATGAAGAGGCCGTGCTCGGCCTCCAGGCTCTTGCGCAGCTCGACGTCGCGCAGGTTGGCGTAGTCGGCGAGGCGGGGATCCGAGACGTTAAACACCTTCGAATACTGCCATGAGCCGCCTGAGCTGCCACATTCCCGCGTAGAGGAGCAGCAGGGCGCCGCAGCCGGCCACCACTCCGGCCCCCACCCTGGTGACCGTCTCGGCCAGCCCGTGGGGCGGGAAGGCCAGCGGCCAGAGCGCCCCGCCCAGCAGGGTGGCGAGGACGGCCGCCAGCAGGACGCCGTACCGGGTCCGGCCGGAGAGCAGGAGGCGCTCCGGCGGCGCCTGCGGCGGCATCCGGGTCAGCCCGCGCAGGGCCCACCAGGCCACGGCGGCCAGGCCGCCGACGGTGGACAGGTACTGCAGCAGGCGGAAGACCGGCAGGAGCCCGGCCACCCGCGTGTCCAGCCAGTCCCAGCCCCAGAAGGCCGAGCTGTAGTGGTGGGTGAAGGAGTCCCACAGCTTGTGGGTGAAGGCGCCGACGACACCGCCGGCGATCACGGCGGGCAGCTGCCGCAGGCCGTACTCGCCGGGGAACAGCGAGGCGACGCGTCCGGAGAGCCCCGGTGGGAGCAGCGCGGTCAGCGGGTCGCGGAGCAGACCGTGGAAGAGCGCGAGCAGCACGACGACGGCGAGCGGGTCGATCGTGAGGACACCCCAGCCGGAGTGCCAGATCGCGTAGTCCGGCAGGAAGGGGAGGAAGATCGGCAGGTCGGGCACCATCGCGCCCAGGGCGAGGGCCCAGGGGTCCAGCACCCGGCGCGTCCGCGCCGAGGAGACCAGCGGCAGCACCGCGGCGATGTGGCTGGGCGTGAACGGCACGGACTTCCCCCCGAGAGTCTGGGCGCGCTCCTTCCCGGAGACCGCGCCGCCCTGGCCGGGAGACTACGCGGTTCCGGCCGGCGCCGGGCACCTGTGGCTTCACGCCCAGATCACACATGGTGACGTGTATGTTGCTTACCGTTGCGACAGGGGGAGTCCGGGAGGCATCGTGGCTGACCAGATGGTGCTGGCACGGCCGGCGGCGAGCGACGAGTGGCTGCGCGACGCCCGCAGGGCACGCGCGCTCTCCCTGGTCACCCTGGCCTGGCTGGGCGCCGAGAGCGTGCTCGGCCTCGCCGCCGGGCTGGGCTCGCACTCCGTCGCACTCATCGGCTGGGGCACGTCGTCGCTGGTGGAGGCGGCGGCCAGCCTGGTCGTGGTCTGGCGGTTCACCGGATCGCGGACCCGCTCGGCCGGGGCCGAGGACCGGGCCCGCAAGGCGGTGGCGGTCAGCTTCTGGCTGCTCGCGCCCTACCTGCTGGTCCATGTGGCGCACGACCTCGACGCCGGGCACCGGGCGGTGCCCAGCCCGCTGGGCATCGCGGTGACGGCGGCCGCCCTGGTCGGCATGCCGCTGCTGGGCCGGGCCAAACGGCGCCTCGGCGCCCGGCTGCACTCGGCGGCGACCACGGGTGAGGGGACCCAGAACCTGCTGTGCGCGCTGATGGCCGCAGGGGTGCTGGCCGGTCTCGCACTGAACGGCGCCGGGTGGTGGTGGGCCGATCCCGCCGTGGCGGTGCTGCTGGCGGCGGTGGCCGTGCGGGAGGGCCGGAGGGCCTGGCGCGGGCACTCCTGCCACCACTGAGCTGGACTTACGCACAGAGATCACAGACGTTAGTTACTGTCGCGTACGGTGATATCCGCACCGTGAGGGGTGTTTTGCCACGGTAAGTGTTCCCAGTACAGTTCCGTGAATGTTGCGGAGAAACTCCCGGTAGGGTAACCCGCTAACTTCAGGACATCGACACCGAAGAAGGCATCGTGGGCGGACGTCACCGGTCGGATGAACTAGAGGACGGCTATGCCTCCCACCAGGAACCGCCCAGGCGGCGCCGTGGCGGGCGCGGCCAGGTGCTGGTCCCGCTGGCCGGATCCGTCGCCCTCGCGGTGCTCCTCGGCGTCGCCGCCTTTGTGATCATCAACCGGGATCGGGGATGCGCCGGCGAGCGGGTCACGCTGCGGGTCACCGCCTCCCCCGACATCCAGCCCGCCCTGTCCCGGATCGCCGAGCGCTTCAACAAGGCCGGCCACGACGTCGGCGGCGGGTGCGCCGACGTCACGGTGGCCGAGGGCGTCCCGGCGACGGTGGCCTCCGGGCTGGCCGGCGGCAAGGCGGCGGCGATGGACGTGTGGATCCCGGACTCCGGGCTGTGGGTGACCAACCTGCGGGCCAAACACCCGCAGGCGCCCGCCGCCGGCGCCTCCGTGGCCCGCTCCCCCATCGTCATGGTGGCCTCCGGCTCGGTGGTCCCGAACCTGAAGAAGAGCTTCGGCGAGGCGAGCTGGAGCGGCATGATCAACGCCGCCAACGTGGCCAACGTCGAGGGTCCGGGCCGCAAGGTGCGCGTGCTCGCGCCCGACCCCTCCTTCAACGCCGCCGGGCTCGGCGCCCTGCTGGCCGCCTCCGGGGTGGCCACGGCCTCGGGCACCGGTCAGGCGCAACTGGTCGGAGCGCTCAAGACGCTGTCCGGGTCGGCGGTCCGCGACCAGGACGCGCTGCTGTCCAGCCTCGGCGTCAAGGGCACCCGGGCCCCGCTCGGCATCGCCTCGGAGCAGGGCGTCTGGGCGTTCAACACCACCAAGAAGCCCGAGGTCCCGGCGGTGCCGCTCTATCCGGCCGAGGGCACCCTCAACCTCGACTACCCCATGGTGATCACCACCGAGGACGCCACGGTCCGCAAGGCCGCCGAAGCCTTCCAGAAGGAGCTCGGCACCGAGGCCGCCCGGAAGACACTTCACGACCTGGGCTTCCGGACTCCGGACGGCAAGGGCGGCGCGGCGGTCGCCGACGGCGGTTTCCAGACCAAGGCCCCCAAGACGCTGCGGACGCCCGACGCCAAGACGGTCACGCGGATGTCGCAGTCGTGGTCCCGGCTGAACCTGGGCACACGGCTGCTGGCGCTGCTGGACGTCTCCGGCACGATGGCGCTGCCGGTCCCCGGGACCGGCTCGGACCGGATGCGCGTGATCTCCAAGATCGCCATGGAGGGCATGCGGCTGTTCCCGGCCAAGAGCGAGATCGGCGTGTGGGAATACTCGACGCACCTCACCGGGCAGGGCGTGGACTACCGCAGGACGGTCCCGGTCGGACCGCTGACGGAGAACATCGGCGGCGTGCTCCGCAAGGACCTGCTCGCCCAGAAGCTCGCCACGATCCAGGCCAAGCCCACCGGCGACACCGGCCTGAACGACACCCTCAAGGCCGCCTACGGGCAGATGACCAAGGAATACCAGGGCGACAAGATCAACACGGTGCTGGTCCTCACCGACGGCGCCGGCAACGACGACCCGGAGGGCATCTCCAACGAGGAGATCCTGGAATACCTGAAGAAGACCTACAACCCGGAGAAGCCGGTCAGCATCCTGCTCATCGCCTTCGGCCCGGACGCGGCCAAGGGCAAGAAGCAGATGGACGCGCTGGCCAAGGCGACCGGTGGCGAGGCGTTCATCGCCCGGGACATCCTTCAGGTCCGCAAGTTCTTCCTGGAGGGCATGGAGCGCCGTCTCTGCGCGCCCAACTGCTGACCTCCCCCCGGTACGGCCGGCGTCACACGGGCCCCACCTGTCGCAGTTTTACCAGTTCATACCGTGTCGGCATGGTATCGACCGGTTAGGACAACCCGCCACGGACAGGTGGCGTCCTACGCGTGTGGGGTCTCGGGCATGGCCCGTGAACGCGTACCCGTCTCGCGGGGAGGAATGTCCGTGCCCGGATGGCCGGCCGTCGGCCGAACCGACGATCAGCGACTTGTGGGGGCACTCCGGCGTGCCGACACCACGGCGCCCGCAAAGCTCTACGACTCCTATGCCGAACGTCTCAACGACTACGCCTACTCACTGCTGGGCGAGCGGACCGGCGCGGCCGACGCCGTACACGACGCCCTGGTCATCGCCTGCGGACGCGTGGAACGGCTGCGCGAGCCGGGCCGACTGCGCCCGTGGCTGTACGCGCTGGTCCGGACCCGGTGCGCGGCCGGGGCGCGCGGCCCGGCGCCGACACCGGTGCTCGACGACCACGACACCCCCGACGACCCCGAACTGGCCGCGCTGGTGCACGAGGCGCTGGCCGAGCTGAGCGGGCAGGAGCGTGAGGTCCTGGAGCTGTCGCTGCGCCACGATCTCAGCGCCGGCGAGGTCGGCACGGTGCTCGGGCTGACCTCCCGGCAGGCCGCCGCCCGGCTCGGCCGGGCCCGTGAGCACCTGGAGAACTCGGCCGCCGCCGTGGTCCTGGCCAGGGTCGGCCGGGCGCACTGCCCGGACCTGTCGGCGATGGTCGACTCGTGGGAGGGTCCGCTCACCACGATGCTGCGCAGGCGGCTGTCCGGTCACATCGGCCGCTGCGAGGTCTGCCTGGAACGACGGGACCGGCACGTCGCGGCCGGGCGGCTGCTCGACATGGTGCCGGTCGCCTTCCCGCCGCTCTCCCTGCGCCGCCGGACCGTCGAGACCTGCGTCAACCCCGACCTCGCCGGGATGCGCGCCTCCGTGGTCGAGGCGGGTGACCGTTTCGACCGGGCCGGGTTCCCGGTCACGGCCGAGCGGCGCGCCAAGTCCCCCCGGCGGCCCCCGGCGAGGCGTGCCAGGACGGGACGGGCGCGCCAGGAGGACACCCGACCGCTGCCGGCCCAGGAGACGCCGGACAGGCCGCGGGCGGTGACCGGACCGCGGGGCACGGCCCCGGACACCCGCGGCCGCCGGCAGGCGGCCGAGTCCCGGCGGCGCGCACCCGCCCGGCGGACACCGCCCCTCGTCGCGGCCGCCGCGTGCGTGCTGGCGGCCGCCGTGGTCATGATCGTGACAACCGGGCAGGACCTGACCGGCGGACCGGCGCAGCGGGCCGAGGCCGCGCCGGAGCGGGGACCCGCGTTGATCACGCTGGAGCCGGGCCCGGCGCCGGGCCCGGCGGAACCCTCGTCGGTGGATCCGGCCTCCCTCCCGGAGCCGACCCCGGCTCCGGGCAGGACCGCGAAGGCCGTCAAGACCAGGACGCCGCCCCCCATGCCCACGCCCGGTCCGGCCCGGCGGGCGGCGACCCGGCGGCCGGTCCCCGACCGGCCGCGTGCCACCCGCACGCCCGCCCCGCCGCCCCCGGCCGGGCGGCTGGCCGTCTCGTGTCCCGCCGACATCGGGGAGGGCGCGGGGCAGATCCGGCTCTCGGCGCGCGAGGCCGCGATCTCCTGGTCGGCGACCACCTCGGGCGGGCTGGACGTCCACCCCCGGCAGGGGCGGCTCAAGGCCGGGGCCCGGGCGATGATCTGGGTCACCGCCGCCGACCCCGCGGAGGGCGGCACGGGGCGGGTCGCGTTCAAGGCCGCCGGGGGCGGCTCCAGCTGCGCGATCTCCTGGGAGGGTCCCGGTCCCGAGGAGTCGGATCCGCCCGGCGACCCGGCTCCGCTGCCGACGCCGGCGCCGACCCCCTCCACGGCGCCCAGTGCGGAACCGGAGAAAACATGATCCTTTACTCCGGGTCGGAGTGGCTCCTGACTTAACCTTGCAATCCGGTAAACCATGGGCTGCTGCCATGCGTCGGCATTGACTCGCATGCGGAGTGGTTGGTCACATGAATATGCGATCAGCTATTCGATCATCAGCCGGGAGCCGGGGATGCCGACAGACCGCAAGCTGCTCAAATGGGCGGTCAGCCTTGCATGCGCCACGGGGGCCGCGACCGCACTCGCCGACATCGAGACCCCACTACGGATGATCTTTACCCCGCTGTTCCTCCTATCGGTCCCCGGGGTCGCCGCGGTAGGACTGTTGCGTGATCGTGACCCTCTTACTGCAATATCAATTGGGGTGGCGGCAAGTCTCCTCGTAAACGTTCTTCTTGCCGCAGCGATGCTGTCTTTTGAATCATGGTCGCCCCGTGCCGGAGTGGCGACGATCGCGGTGCTCGGCGGCTTCACATATGTATTGCGCCTGGCGCACCGGGGAAGCGGAAACCTGCAGACCGAACAGGGGGCCAGGTCAGGGTGAAGATCACTGTTGTGCGCCCGCGGGATCTCGGCGCGGCCGAGTCCCTCCGATGGCGCGAGATCCAGAGAGCCTCCCCCGCCCTCGACAACCCCTTCCTCTCGGTCGACTTCACCATGGCCATGGGGACACTGCGCGACTACGTGAGGGTCGCGGTGATCGAAGACGGCGGCGAGATCACCGGCTTCTTCCCCCACGAACGGCACGGCTTCGGCCTCGGCAGGCCGCTGGGCGGCTACCTCACCACCTGCCACGGGCTGATCTCGGTCCCCGGGCTGAAGCTCGACCCGCGGGAGCTGCTCCGCGCCTGCGGGCTGTCGGCCATCGACTTCGACCACCTGGTCGCCGGCCAGCCCACCTTCGCCCCCTACGAGACCGACGTACGGCCGGCCCCCGTCATGGATCTCAGCGGCGGTTTCGAGGCCTACGTCGAGCGGGTGCGCGCCGGTTCGGCGAAGAACTACAAGACCGTCCGCTACAAGGAGCGCAAGCTCGGCCGCGAGCAGGGCGAGGTCCGCCTCGAATGGGCCTGCGCCGACGCCGGGACGCTGCGCACGGTCATGGACTGGAAGTCGGATCAATACCGCCGGACCGGACGGGTCGACCGCTTCGCCCAGCCCTGGATCGTGCGGCTCGCCGAAGAGCTGCACTCGCGGCGATCCGACGACTTCGCCGGCGTGCTCACCATGCTCTACGCCGGAGACACCCCCGTCGCCGGGCACTTCGGCCTGCGTACGGCGGGCACCCTGGTGGGCTGGTTCCCCGCCTACGACCCCTCCTTCGCCCGCTACTCCCCCGGGATCATCCACCACCTGCACATGGCCGAACACGCCGCGGGCGCGGGGCTGCGCCGGGTGGACATGGGCAAGGGGGGACGCGAATACAAGGAATGGCTCAAAACCGATGCCCTGATGGTCGCAGAGGCCCGCATTTCGCGCCCCTCTCCCGTGGCCGCCGTCCAGTGGGTGGGCCGGGTCCCCGTCAGCAGGCTCCGCACCGCCGTAGTGGACAACCCCTCCCTTTTCCGGGCCGCCGACCGGCTGCTCAAGAGTTACGGCAGAGCGAGATCCCTCCTCCTACCCCGTCCCGCCGCAGAACAGTCAACCAAGGCACAATAGCCACATTTTTCCCAGCAACCACCTCATTCCCGATAAGCGCTTCTCCGACATCCTTCACTCCCGACCCACATCCCTTTACCCTCCCGACGCAAGGCATCCCTCGATCACAGTCGCGCCGTTCTCACTCACGCCGGGAGCGGTCGCAACGGAAGGACAGAAGGAATATCCGCCATCATGAATCCCGACACCGTCAGACAGAACGGTAAGCAGCTCGGCGTGTTACGTTCCATGCCGCCTCTCGAGCGGTTCACCCCGCTCACCCCTCACATGGCCATTTCCCCGACCGTCAGCGTCGTCGTGCCCGCGATGAACGAGGCGGAGAACCTCCCGCACGTCTTCGCCACACTCCCGCAGTGGATAGACGAGATCATCCTCGTCGACGGCAACTCGGTGGACGACACCGTCGCCGTCGCCAGGAGGCTCCGGCCCAACGTGCGGATCGTCACCCAGACCGGCAAGGGCAAGGGCGACGCGCTCGCCGCCGGCTTCGCCGCGTGCACCGGGGACATCATCGTGATGATCGACGCCGACGGATCCACCGACGGCCGTGAGATCATCCACTTCGTCGGCGCCCTGGTCACCGGGGCGGACTTCGTCAAAGGATCCCGCTACGCCGCCGGCGGGGGCAGCGACGACCTGACCTTCAGCCGCCGGGCCGGCAACAAGGTCCTCACCACGCTGGTGAACCTGATCTACGGCACCCGCTACAGCGACCTGTGCTACGGCTACAACGCCTTCTGGGCCCGCCACCTGAAGGCACTCGACCTCGACTGCGAGGGCTTCGAGGTCGAGACGCTGATGAACATCCGCGCCGCCAAGGCCGGGCTCCGCGTCCACGAGGTGCCCAGCCACGAGCGGTGCCGCATCCACGGCGAGAGCAACCTGCGCGCGGTCCGCGACGGTCTGCGCGTGCTCAGGACCATCATCCGGGAGTGGCACCAGCGGCCGGCCGCGCCGGTCCCGGAGCCCCAGGCCACGCCGGCGGCGGATCAGGGCGCGGCGTAGCCATGAGAAGCAGCGTCGTCATATGCGTCTACACCGAGGAGCGCTGGGAGGACATCCGGGCGGCCGTCGCGTCGGTCGAGGGCCAGCGGCGCAGGCCGTACGAGATCATCCTGGTCGTCGACCACAACCCGGACCTGCACCTGAGGCTCAAGCAGGAGTATCCCGGCATGACCGTGGTGGCGAACACGCACGAGAAGGGACTGTCCGGCGGCAAGAACACCGGCGCGGCGACCGCCTCGGGCGACATCGTGGCCTATCTCGACGATGACGCGGTGGCGGAGCCTGGCTGGCTGGAGGCTTTGGAGGAGGGCTTCCAGGACCCGACCATCGTGGGGGTGGGCGGGCTGACCAGGCCGCTGTGGGCCACCGGGCGCCGTCCCCGGTGGCTGCCGCACGAGTTCGACTGGACCGTGGGGTGCGCCTACCGGGGCATGCCCACCCGGCGGGCCCGGATCCGCAACGTCATGGGCGGCAACGCCGCCTTCCGCAGGGAGGCCGTCGGCGAGATCGGCGGCTTCCACACCGGCATGGGCCGCAGCGTGCAGGGGCGCCGGAGCCGCCCGCTCGGGTGTGAGGAGACCGAGTTCTGCATCCGGCTGTCGCAGCGCCGCCCCGGCGCGGTGATGCTGTTCGAGCCGGACGCGGTGATCGGGCACAAGGTCTCCGCGCAGCGGGCGGGGTTCGCCTACTTCAGGTCGCGCTGCTACGCCGAGGGGCTGTCCAAGGCCCTGGTCGCCTCAAGCGTCGGCGCCGGCGACGGGCTGTCGAGCGAACGGGCGTACGTGATGAGGACCCTCCCGCTGGGCGTGCTGCGCGGCGTCGGCGAGGCGCTCCGGGGCGACCTGCCGGGTCTCGGCCGGGCCTCGGCCATCGTCGCCGGCCTGGCCTGCACCGCCTGGGGCTACGCGGTGGGCACGGCGCGACTGAAGCTGGGGCGGTCATGATCCGTGTCCCGATCCTGATGTACCACTCGGTGAACGACCGCCCGAACGACGAGACCCGGCCGCTGGCGGTCTCGCCGGGACGGTTCGCCGAGCAGCTCGGCGTGCTCCGCGACCGGGGCTTCACCCCGATGACCCTGTCGGACCTGGTCGCCGGGATGCACCGGACGGCGGCGATGCCCGACCGGCCCGTCGCGATCACCTTCGACGACGGATACGCCGACTTCCACAGCCAGGCGCTGCCGATCCTGGCGCGGTTCGGCTGGCCGGCCACGGTCTTCGTGACCAGCGGCTGGGTCCAGGACTCCGGCCCCGTGGCGGCCGGGCGGCGGCCGGCCCCCATGCTGACCTGGAGCCAGGTGCGCGAGGCGGTCTCCTGCGGCATGGAGGTCGGCGGCCACAGCCACAGCCATCCGCAGCTCGACCAGCTCCCGGACCGGGAGCTCCGCAACGAGCTGCGCACGAACAAGGCCCTGCTCGAAGACCGGCTCGGCCGTCCGGTGGCCACCATGGCCTACCCCTACGGATACTCCAGCGCGCGGGTCCGCCGGGAGGTGCGCAGGGCCGGCTACTGGACCGCCTGCGCGGTGGCCAACGACGCCTTCCGCGAGGGCGACGACCTGCTGGCGCTGCCCCGCCTGACGGTCACCGAGCAGACCTCCATGACCAAGTTCGGCAGGGCGGTCGCCGGGCAGCGGCTCCCGGTGCTCTACCTGCGTGAACGGGCTCTCACCAAGGGATACGCGCTGGTGCGGCGGACACGTTACGGGCTACGACGGATCCTCTCGACATACGCGCCGGGACGGGTAACGGACGGTGACTGACACGGGTCTGTCCGGCGGGACGGCACGAGGGCGGCAGGAGCGGCGGCGGCAGCGGCGCCAGAGCCTGCGCCGAGGCCGGCGGCAGGACCGGCGGGGAGCCCCGCGGAGCCTGTGGAGCCGGCTGCCCAAAGACCTGAACGACCCCCTGCTGCGCAACGCCTACTCGCTGATCGTCAACGCGGGGGCCGCCGGAGTGCTCGGCCTGGCCTACTGGACGGTCGCGGTGCGCTTCTACAGCGAGGGCGACTACGGCCGCTCCTCCGCGCTGATCGCCGCGATGCGCCTGCTCGCGGCGCTGACCGCGTTCGGGTTCGTCGGCGCGCTGACCCGTTTCCTGCCCGAGGGCGGACGGGCGACCGGACGCCTGGTCGGCTGCACCTATCTGGTGGGCGGCGGCGCGGCGGCCGTCGCCACCGTGTTCTTCCTGTCCACGCTCGACATGTGGGGACCCAACTTCAGCGGGCTGGCCGGCCCCGGCATGGCCGGCTGGTTCCTGCTGTCGGTCTTCCTGTGGTGCGTGTTCACCGTCCAGGACGTGGTGCTCACCGCGCTGGGCAAGGCCACGTGGGTGCCCCTGATCGGGATAGCCGTCGGGGTGACCAAGATCGGACTGCTGGCCGTGCTGGCCCCGGCCTTCCCCGGTACCGGGATCTTCCTGGCCTGGACGATCCCGGTGGCCGTCACGGTCGTCCCGGTCAGCATCGCGATCTTCGGCAGGCTGGCCCCGCTGGCCGCCGCGCGCAGCGCCCACCGGGCCCCGCCCCGGTCCGGCCGCATCGGCCGCTTCCTGGCCGGCGACTTCCCCGGCACGCTGTTCATCCTGGCCAGCGTCTATCTCATGCCGGTGCTGGTGTTCGCGGGAGTGGACGCGCGGACGGCCGGCTACTACGCCGCGGCGGTCACGCTCGTCGGCGTCTTCGACATGCTGGCGGTCAACATGGCCATCTCGCTGACCATCGAGGGGTCGGGAGATCCCGCGCTGCTGGCCGGCAAGTGCGTGCTGGCGCTCCGGCGGACCATGATGCTCCTGGTCCCCGTGGTGCTGGTGGCCGCGCTGGCCGCGCCGCTCATCCTCCGGCTCGGCTGGGGCCCGTCGTTCGCCGAGCACGGCGCCGGCGTGCTGCGGCTGCTCGCCCTGGCGTCGATCCCGCACGCGGTCATCGAGATCTATCTGGGGGTGCTCCGCGCCCGCAGCAGGGCGCGGACCCTGCTCGTGCTCCAGGCGCTGCTGTGCGTCCTGGTCGTGGGGCTGTCGTTCCTCCTCTTTCAGAGATACGGCATCACCGGCGTGGGCCTCGGCACCCTCGCGGCCCAGGTGATCGTCATGCTCGTCGTCGGCCCGGGACTGGTCAAGGTGGTGCGCGGGGCGCGGACGCCGGCCATCGAGAGGTCGCCGGACGAGACTCCGACGCTGGTGATGATGATCGTCGACGCGCATCCCACCCTGGCCGCCAGGCCCGCCAGGACGTCGACCGCCGAGGCGGCGGAGCCCGTCCGGCCCGGCGTGCCGTGGCCGGTGCGGGCGGGGCGGTGGCTGCCCCCGCTGATCACCGTGGAGGGCCTGGCGGTCGTCGCGCTCGCCGCCGCGGCCGACGGGCCGCCGGTCCTGCCGAGGGCCGTCGCGACGGCCCTCGGTGTCGGGCTGGTGATCGTGGCCTCCGTCGCGGAGCTGGCCATGCGGCGCAGGCGGGTGCTGCTGTGGGCGCAGCTCGTCGCGGTCACCCTGTGCCTGCACGGGACGGAGGCCATGGCCGGCTCGGCCGGGAGCCTCACCGGGAAGGTGACACAGATCATGGCCACCGGGAAGGCCGCCGGCGGAGACTGGCTCCTCGCCCTGCCCGCCTTCCTCGCCCGCGCCATGGGGCTCACCGATCCCACCCCGCTGCTGGTGTGGGCGCCCGTCGCCGCCGCCGTGGCGGCGCTCGCCCCCGCGCTGCTGGCCGCCAGGGCCGTCCACCGTGACGAGCGGTTCCACTGGCCGGCGGCGATGCTGGTGACGGTCGGGCTCTGGCTGGCGCCGGCCGAGCGCGTCCAGATCTCCCTGCTCTGCCTGCTCGGCCTCTGCGCGCTCGCCCTGACCCTGGCGGCGGCGCGCGGGGCACGGCGGCGTCCCGAGAAGGCTGCGGCCGACGACGGTCAGACGATGAGAACGGCGGCCTAAATGGATGTGACCACTGACGACCTGGCCGACCTGGCGTTCTGGACGCAGCCCCCGCAGGCCCGGCTCGCGGTCTTCGCCCGGCTGCGGGAGCTTCCGGCACCGAGGTTCTTCGCCGAGCGCCGCGTGCCGTTCCTCCGCTCGGGCACCGGTTTCCACGCCCTGGTGAGACACGCGGACGTGGTGGAGGCCAGCAGGCGTCCCGCGGTGTTCAGCAGCGAGCCCTCGGTGTCGAGCCCGCAGCCTCCCGGATGGGTGCGGCACGTCTTCGGCGAGGCGATGGTCGACATGGACGACCCCCGCCACGCCCGGCTCCGGCGGATCGTGGCCCGCGCGTTCACCCCCCGGATGCTGGCCAAGCTGGAGGAGGACCTGCGCAGGACCAGCGCGGAGATCGTCGACGACGTGCTCGCGCACCGCCCCCGCGATTTCGTCAGGGCCGTGGCCGCCCGGCTGCCCATCAACGTCATCTGCGACATGATGGGCATCCCCGGCGATCTCCGGGGTGAGGTGCACCGGCACGTCGACACCTCCACGGAATACTCCGGGGTCCGTTCCGACCTGGTGCGGGCGCTGCGCATGGGGGTGCGCAACGCCTCGGCCCTGATGAGCCTGCAGCGCCTGGTGATCCGCCTCGGGCGGCGGCGCCGGGACGAGCCGTCCGACGATCTGGTCTCCGCCCTGGTCCACGCGAACGTCGACGGTGAGCGGCTGACCGCGCGGGAGCTGGGCTCGTTCTTTACCCTGCTCCTCGTGGCGGGCAACGAGACCACCCGCAACGCGATCGCCCACGGGCTCCATCTGCTCTCCACCCACCCCGGGCAGCGGGAGCTGCTGCTGTCCGACTACGACCGGCACATCCCCACGGCGATCGAGGAGATCGTCCGCCACGCGACGCCGATCATGCAGTTCCGCCGTACGGTCACCGAGGACTGCGACCTGAACGGCCACGCCTTCCGGCGCGGGGACCGGGTCGCGCTGCTGTATGTCTCGGCCAACCGCGACGGGTCGGTCTTCGCCGATCCGGACGCCTTCGACATCACCCGCTCGCCCAACCCGCACGTGGGGTTCGGCGGCCCGGGCCCGCATTTCTGCCTCGGCGCCCACCTGGCCAGGCGCGAACTCAACGTGATCTTTCACGAGCTGTTCACCCGGCTCCCCGACATCCGGGCCGTGGGCGACCCCGAATACCTGCCCTCCAACTTCGACAACGGCATCCAGCGCCTGGGCTTCGACTTCTGAAGGGCCGCCCCCTCCCGCGAGCCGGAAACCCCGCCTCCCGACGAAAGGACCCGCCGTGGACGACTGGCCGACGATCACCGTGGTGATTCCGACCCGCAACCGCACCGGACTGCTCAAGGAGACGATCGCCTCGATCCTCGGCCAGGACTACCCGGGCGACCTGACCTGTGTCGCCGTCTTCGACCAGAGCCGGCCGGACGGGTCGTTCGCCGCCGACACCCCGGGCCGCCGCGTCGTGGTGACCGCCAACACCCGCAGCCCCGGGATCGCCGGGGCCCGCAACACCGGCGTGCTGCTGGACGACGGCGAGCTGGTGGCCTTCTGCGACGACACCGACCTGTGGCTGCCGCACAAGCTGCGCTCCCAGGTGACCGCGCTCAGGGCCGGCGGCCACTTCGCGACGTGCGGGATCGAGCTGTTCAACGACGAGACCACCTTCGCCAGGGCGGTGCCCACCCCGACGGTGACCCTGCGGGACCTGCTGCGCAGGCAGCTCCCCTCGATGCATCCCTCCACCTACCTGATGCGCCGCGAGGCGCTGGTCGACGGTTTCGGGCTGGTCAGCGAGGAACTGCCCGGCGGGTACGGCGAGGACTACGAGCTGCTGCTGCGGGCCGCCCGGATCGGGCCGATCACCAACCTGACCGCCACAGGCGTGCGGGTCAGGTTGCACAGCTCCTCCTACTTCTCCTTCGTGGAGTCCAGCGAGACGATCTCCTCGGCGCTCCGCTGGATGCTGGAGCGCCATCCGGATCTCGCGGCGACGCCGGGCGGCTACGCCCAGGTCGCCGGGAAGATCGCCTTCGCCGAGGCCGCCCTGGGGCGCAGCGCGCAGGCCCTGCGCTGGATCGGCCGGACCGTACGGCGGCGCCCCTGGGAGCCCCGCGCCTACCTGGCGCTGGCCGTCACCGCGGGGGTGCCCGCCCGCGCGATCGTCGGCCGGCTGCACCGGATAGGTCGCGGAATATGAGGATCGACGTCATCCGGCCGGGAGAGCTCGGCACGGCCGAGATCAGCGCCTGGCGCGCGATGCAGCGCGCCACCCCGCGCCTGGCCAACCCCTTCCTCAGCCCCGACTTCGCGATCGCGATGGGCGAGGTAAGCGCCGAGGCCAGGGTCGCGGTCATCTCCGAGGCGAGCGGGCCGACCGGGTTCTTCCCCTTCGAACGGCGCCCCGGCGGGGCGGGCACCGCCCTGGGCGCCTGGGTGTCGCTCTGCCAGGGGGTGGTCCACGCGCCCGGCGCGGAGTTCGACGCGCGGGCGCTGCTGACGGGCTGCGGGCTGCACGTGTGGGAGTTCGGCTGCATGGTCGACGGGCAGCCGTGGTTCCAGCCGTTCGAGACCCTGCGCCAGGAGGCGGTCGTCCTCGACCTCGCGGACGGCTATCCGGCCTACGTGGAGGGGCTGCGCGAGCGTTCCCCCAAGTTCCTCAAGTCCACCCTTTACAAGGAGCGCAAGCTCGGTCGCGACATCGGCGAGCTCACCTTCGATCTCACGGTCCGCGACGAGGAGTCGTTCCGGCTGCTGCGGCGCTGGAAGTCGGAGCAGTATCTGCGGATGGGCCGCCAGGACCGGTTCGGCAGTCCGTGGGTGGTGGAGCTCGCCGAGCGGCTGCACGCGGTCGACACCGCCGACTTCGCGGGGCCCCTGTCCATGCTCTACTGCGACGGCAGGCCGGTCGCGGGCCACTTCGGCCTGCGCTCGGACACGGTCCTGGTCGGCTGGTTCCCCGCCTACGACCCGGCCTTCGCCAGATACTCCCCCGGCCTGATCCAGCATCTGAGGATGGCCGAGGCGGCCGCGGCGGCCGGGATCCGGTCGATGGACCTGGGGATCGGGACCGGCTCCGAGTACAAGGAGGCGCTGCGCAGCCGGGGCGAGCCGGTGACGGAGGGGTGCGTGCGGCGGCGGTCGGCCGGCGCGGCGGTGCACTGGCTGCGCAGCGCACCGGTCCGGCGGGTGCGGCGGTTCATCCTCGACAGCCCGGTCCTGTACGGCGCGGCCGACCGTGCCATGAAGCGCTACGGCCACCTGCGGACCCGGATGAGGGCCCGGTAAGCCCTGTGCCAGGGAACCGGTAAGCCCTGTGCCAGGGAATGGGCCCGCGAGCGCGTGCCGCCGCGGCCTCCCCGGTTGACCCACCCCACACTGATCGTGTCGCCACGCCGTTGACCAGGCCAAACGCGTACGCGACCGCCGATCCGGGGCTGGGGGGCATAATGTCACAGACAGCGATCTTCCTGTGACGCCGACATCTTTCCCTTATGCGGACCATAGCCATCGATCGCCACGATTCTTGAGAAAAATTAATTTAAAATTCGAGCAAGTGGAAAGTCGCGATCCATGTTGGCCACAACCGGTCCGCCGGCACCAGACGCCTGGATGATCACATGACTATGCCCGGTAAGAGAAGGCACGCCCGGACGGGCGGCAGGTCCTCGACGTCGCGATGGATCCTCATCGGCCTGGCCGGCGTCCTCGTGGTCGCGGTGGGCGTCTACGCGTACACCTCCTCCGGCCGGCAGACCACGGCCGACCGGCCGCCGGTGGTGCCCGGCGCCCAGAACCCACCCGATTCGTGCGCCCCGACCACCGGGCTCGTGCCGCCCTGCGGGGCCTGGTGGGGCATGCACGTGCCACCGGGCCGCGACCGCAAGCTGGTCCCCGACGTGACCGCCATGGAGCAGAAGATCGGCCGCAAGCTCGACATCACCATTAGCTATCACGACATGTCCGACAGCGATGCCGGACGGTTCTTCCGGGGCGACGAGAGCGAGCTCGGCACCGACCGCATCCTGTTCCTCGGCTGGGAGTCGAGCATCTGGGACGAGAACCTCGACATCGCCTGGCGCGACATCGCGGCCGGACACTACGACCAGGCGATCACCGACCAGGCTGCCCGGGTGAAGAGCTACGGCAGGCCCGTCCTGGTCGGCTTCGACGGGGAGAAGGACCGCGACGAGAGCGGGCAGACCTCCGCCGAGTACATCGCGGCCTACAAGCGCATCGTCGACGGCTTCCGGCAGGCCGGCGCGACCAACGCGCTCTGGGTCTGGGGCGTCACCGGCTACTACCCGTTCCGGGACCGGTGGAAGGCCTACTACCCGGGTGACGACTACGTCGACTGGATCAGCTACGACCCCTACAACTTCGCGACCTGCCGCGGCGCCGACTGGCAGGACTTCAAGGAGACCGTAGGGCCGACCTACGAGTGGTTCCAGCAGAACGGCTTCGCCGGCAAGCCCCTGATCCTCGCCGAATACGGGACCGAGAGCCACCGGAGCGACACCTCGGCGCGCGCCGACTGGTACCGCGACATCCCCGAGGCGATGAAGACGATGCCCAACCTCAAGGCGATCATCCAGTGGAACAACACCGACGCCGACAAGTGCGACTTCTCACTCACCGGCCCCGGCGTGCTGGAGGCGTTCGCCGAAGCCGGTAAGGATCCCTATTTCCGGCAGCCCCTGGCCATCCGGCAGCCCCTGGCCGGACAGCCCGCCGGCTGACGGGGGATCACCGCGCCGGGGCCTGTCCGCCCCGCCCCGGCGCCGAGGCGGGGACGAAGAGGAACACCTGGTCGGCGTCGCCGGTGCAGTCGTGCTGGACCAGCTCGGCCCCGACGTCCACGTCGGCCACCCCGCCCAGGGCGCCGAGGCACAGGCCGCTGTGCACAGGCCGGACCGTGAAGCCCCCGGACGCCCGCGCGCCGGCCCGCTCCAGGAGGAAACGCTGGTTGGCGGCCCCGGTGCAGTTCGACGGCCCGACCAGGGCCTCGCCGTAGACGGGGGCCCCGCTCTTGGCGGGCTCACCGTCGGAGGGCTGGTCGACCGTCAGGCAGCCGACGCCGTGGACGGGGTGGTGCCATTCGATCTGGTAGACGTCACGGCCCACGGCCGCCACGTAGGTGTCGGGGGACAGGCTCCGGCAGGAGCGCTGGACGGCCAACTCCCGGTCGGTGCGGCGGTTGCGCTCACGTCCCTCTCCCAGGCACAGGTCGCGGTCGGCGACGTGGGAGGGGACGATCCGGTACCAGCCGTCGGCGAGCACCGATCCCGGGGAGGCGGAACGCGTGGCCTCCACCGTCGGAGAACCGGGCGCGGAGGTCCCCGCAGCCGCCGCCATCACCGCGACGCCGATCACGACCAGTGCCGCGACGGCCCCCGCCACCGCGACCACGGGCCGCCGCCACGACCTCGCCCCCGGGGCGGCGGATGCCGAGCCGGTGGAGACCGGAGCGTCAGGCCCCGGACCGTCGGGCCCGGACTCGTCGGGGACCTGGCAGGTGGAGACCGGATCACTGGAGGACGGACCGGCGGGGGACGGACCGGCGGGGTCCGGAGCGGCGGGGTCCGGCCCCGGGGAGATCGGCTCGGCGAGATCCAGACCGGTGGGGCCCGGAGCGGCCGGGCCCGGGGCAGCCGGAGCCTGCCCGACAAGGACCGAGCCGGCGGATGCCGAATCAACGGAGCCCGTATTAGAGGAGGGCGTATTGGGATAATTCGGTCGCGCAGAATCTGAACCGGCGGGATACCGCTCGGCGGAATCCAGAGCGGTGGAATCCAGAGCGGCGGAGAAATCGCCCGGAGAAACGGACCCGGTGGGCTCAGATCCACCGTCGGGCTCGGATTCAGTGAGAACCGATCCGACGGAGTCGGAGTTGGAGTCGGAGTCGGAGTCGGAGTCGGAGTCGGAGTCGGAGTCGGAGTCGAGGGAATCAGATCCCGTACGGCCGGACACGGCGGAATCCGTTTTCGCGGAGTCCGCCCCGGCGGAATCGGCCCCGGTGAGACCGGAACCAGCGGAGACCGATCCCGCCGAACCCGCCTCGGGGAGACCGGATCCCACGGAGTCAGCCCCGGAGAGAGCAGGTTCCACGGAGCCGGACCCAGGAAGACCCGCTTCCGTAGAGGCCGCCCCGGAGAGGTCAGGTTCCACGGAGTCAGGCCCGGGAAGACCGGACCCCGTAGAGGCCGCCCCGGAGACACCGGCCCCCACGGAGCCGGATACGGAGAGACCCGCTTCCGTTGAGGCCGCCCCGGAGGGGCCCGATCCCGTGGAGTCAGGCCCGGAGGGGCCGGGATCCCGCCGCGGATCGGCGGGTAGGGGTGCGGCGTCGGCTCCCTCGACGGGCAGAGGCGGCCGTGGGGCGGCGGAGGCGGCGAGATGTCTGCGGACGGCCACCCAGTGGGCGACGACCGTCTCATCCACCCCGCAGGCCCGGACGAAGGCGGCGACCAGCTCTTCTCGCGGCAGCGCCGCCCGGCTGAGCGCCCCGACCGCCGTGCTGGGGGGAAGGACGTCGCCGGACGCCTCCGCCTTGGCGGCGAGCTGCCGGTAGCTCAGGCCCGACCAGCGCCTCAGCCGCCCCAGCGCCATGACGAATCCCGCTGGATCCGTGGCGTCGTCCGGCCCGGGAGGGGTGCCGATCATGTACGACAACGCAGCCTCCCCGGTCACCGACGATGCTTGACCAGCGGAACACTAACCCCCATCGGTGACAAAATGCCACCCTCCAGGTCAACGCGGAGTCCCCACGATCTCCACGCCGGCCCGGAGGGCGTCAAGGTTCATCTGCCGGCTACGTGCCGCCCACGCCGGGGCCGCCCACTAGTCCCGGCGGGTGGTGTAGACGAACTCCCCGAGGTTGAATCCGGACTCCAGCCCGCCGTCGGCGTCCCACTGGTAGTGCACGCCCAGGTAGACCCGGCTGCGCGCGTTCTCCTCCGCGGCGGCGGCGAAGCTGGTGAAGGTGCGCTCCCGCACCGTGGCGTAGGGGTCTTCGGTGCGGACGGTGAAGGTGAGGTCGTGGCCGAACCACCGCTGCATGACCCCGGCCCACGCTCCCCCGAAGGTGGCGTGCCCGGAGATGTAGGCGGGGAAGGGCGGTGAGAAGGGGACGCCGTCCCGGT
The DNA here is from genome assembly GCF_055586905.1 of Streptosporangium sp. NPDC048886. Taxonomy (NCBI): domain Bacteria; kingdom Bacillati; phylum Actinomycetota; class Actinomycetes; order Streptosporangiales; family Streptosporangiaceae; genus Streptosporangium; species Streptosporangium sp. NPDC048886. Next base: position 58,502 of record NZ_JBVJHH010000019.1, on the reverse strand, counting down.
TCTTCGACAGGGGCACCCACGCCGGGTCGGCCGCGGTCGCCGGGTTGTTGTCGGTGCCGGCGCCCCGGACGGCGGACTGGGGCCGCCAGAGATCGATCGGGGTGGCGTACTTCGCGTCCCAGGCCACGATCGAGGCGTCGGCCAGTGCCATGGAGACGAGGTTGAACAGCTCGGCGTTCTCGCTCTGCTTGAGTCCTTTCAGCTTCGAGATCTCGATGCTGGTGGCGAGCAGCTGCCCCGGCGGCTTGTAGGTGCCGTCGAGGTCGTTGGCCCAGAAGTGCGCCACCTGGGTCTGCTCCGCAGTGCGGGTCGTGGGGGTCGTCGGCCCCCCGGATCCGAGCAGCTTGACCTCGTTGACCTGGGCCGCGTACTGCGGGCTGCGGAGAAGCCGGTCGTAGGAGGTGAACCCGGCCGGAAGCGGCGGCCGGAACTGGGTGCCCGACGTCATGGCGAACGGCTTGAGCCGCCCGAGATTCGGGTCGAGCGCGCCGTCCGCGCCGGTCGGGCGCCAGGACCCCGGGACCCCGTCCAGGGCGTAGGCGGGTGAGAAGGCGGGCTCGTCCCCCGAGCGTTCCGCGATCATCAGGTTGGCGATCTTCGTCCCGTCGGCCTTGCCGCCCTCGATGTGGACGGGATCGACCCAGGAGGGGATCTGGTCGGTCGCCTCCCGCAGCGCCGACGTGAAGTCGAAGCCGGGGAAGACATTCGTCAGGACGCCGTGCGCGGCGGCGTCCATGGTCGCCTCGATGGAGTCGTCCGGATCCTGCTGCGTGATCCGGGGGAGGTAGGTCCTCGGCGCAGCCGGCCAGTTCGCGTCGTGCATGGCGATGTTCATCATCGCCGCGGCCCGTGCCAGCCGCCCCGGAGACGCCTTCTCCTTCACGCTGGCGCGGAACGCCTTCAGTAGAACGTTGTTCCAGTGAAGAACGTGATCGAACGAAGACGCCTGCGGCGGTGGCCCCGTGACCGCCGCGGTCGCCGTCTGCGGCACCGCCGTCGTCACCCATGCGGCGGCGAACGTGGCGGCGAGCAGAATCCCGGCGCGTCTTCGAGTGAACGATCTTTTCAAATGCGACCTCCATCCTGTGGCCTCGATGAGGGCATAAGGCCAAATAGGGAGAAACATGATGGATAGTGAGCGACAAACGGAAGGGCGCACAAGATCGACGCTGTTCCGAACAGTTCGGAACAGTGCCGGAACATCCAGGCCGTGGCCCTGTCAGGCAGGGGCGCGGAGAAGAATCCCGCGGAGTAAAGTCAGGGCCAGGCATTCGCATCGACCGGCTCAGGAAAGGGTGCGTGTGGAGGGCAGGGAGGCCGGAGAGGTAATCGACGATTCGACCACCCGCCCGATGAGAAGACCGGCTCCCGGCCGGATCCCGCTCCCCGGAGACGGCCCGGTCCCACCCCCCGAAGACGGATCACCCCCCGGAGACGGCCCGGTCCCACCCCCCGGAGACGGGTCACCCCCCGGAGACGGCCCGGTCCCACCCCCCGGAGACGGGTCACCCCCCGGAGACGGGTCACCCCCCGGAGACGGCCCGGTCCCACCCCCCGGAGACGGATCACCCCCCGCCCCGGCCCCGCTCTCCGAAGACGGCCGCCCGGCGAGGAGCCCCGAGGGCTCGGCGGAGACCGGAGACCCGGCCGACGGCGAGCCGACCACGGTGATCACGGCTCTCGCCGGGCTCCGGGCCGCCGGCCACCCCGCCGAGCGCGGGCAGCCGGACGGCTCCGAGAACACCCGGGATCTCCGCGCACCGGAGAGAGCCGGAGCCCCGGCGGAGGCCGACGACACCCAACCCGGCGACACCCGGCCCGGCGACACGGTGACCGGGCCGCGGCCCGCCGAGGACATCTCGGCCGTCATCACCTGGCGTGTCCCGGCCCGCGACGAGGAGCCGCACGCCACCGGGGGCACCACCGGCCCGTCCCTGTCGGCCGTCATCGTCAGCGACTCCCCCGACGCGGGGCCCCGCCTGTCCTCCGTCGTCACGGCGTTACGCGCCCAGCGTCCGGCTCCGGAGGAGATCGTGCTGGCCGTCGACCACTGTCCCGAGCTGGTCGCCTGGGCCGAGGCCACGCTCGACGGCGTCGTGGTCGTGCACAGCGAGGAGGCCGTCGGCCCGGCTGGAGCACGCAACCTGGGGCTGGCGAGCGCGCGAGGAGACGTGGTCGCCTTCCTCGGCGACGACTCCTTCCCCGCGCCCGGCTGGTCGGAGTCGCTGCGGGCCGCCTACGCCGACGACCGAGTCATCGGGGTGCGCGGCAGGGTCGCGGTGGGCTGGAGCACGGGCAAGCCCGACTGGTACCCCGCCGAGCTGGCGTGGGTGCTGGGGGTGCCGTGCACCGGCTCGCCCGCCGAGGCGGCCCCGATCGACGACCTGTACGGCGGCGCCCTGTCCTTCCGCCGCGAGGCGCTGGCCGGGGCGGGCGGCTTCCCGGAGACGGACGGCTCCGCCGAGAGGGGCGAGCGCCGGCCTGGCGACGCCGCGGCCGGACCACCGGGCGGGACCGCGACCGAGCTGCGGTCCCGCCTGCGGGAGCTGCGACCGGGCGCGGAGCTGCTCCACCAGCCCTCGGCGGTCGTGCGGCTGAACGTGCCGGCGCACCGGGCCCGGCTGTCCTACTTCCTGGCCCGGTGCGCGGCCGAGGGCCGATCGCAGGCCGGCGTCCGGCGGCGGACCGGCGGGCGGGAAGGGCTGAGAGCCCATCTGGCCCCGGTCAGGAGGGGACTGCCCAGGGCGGTGTTCCGCGCCGTCACCTTCACCGGGCCGGCCGACGTCAAGGGCTGGAAGGCCCTGCTGGTCATGCTCCTGGGCCTGGCCGCGGCCGGCCTCGGCTACGCGGCCGGGCGGCTGCGCACGACGCGGACCGACGGGACCGCCCGGCGGGCGAGCCTCTGGACGCGCCTGCTCGCCCGTACGGCGCTGCCGGCCGCCATCGTGCTCTGGGGATTCTCGCTCCGCCGGGTCGACCTCGACCGGATGACCGACCTGGGGCTGCTCACCGTGCTGCCCGCCACGTTCTGGGGCGCGATCGCGGTCCTGGTCGTCGGGTTCGTCGCCCTGCTCGGCGACCGGCGGGCCCTCGAACTCTGGCACGCGGGATACGCGCTCGCGCTGATCGCCGTACTGCACGCGACGCCCGCCCTGCTCTATCCGTCACTGCGCTACTCGTGGGCCTGGAAACACGTCTCGGTCATCGACTACCTGATCCGGCACGGCGCGACCGATCCGGAGATCGGGCCGCTGTCGGCCTATCACCAGTGGCCCGGATTCTTCTCCTTCTTCTCCCTGATGACGGAGACGGCCGGGCTGGACGACGCGCTGGGCATCGCCGTCTGGGGGCCGGCGGCCTTCAACGCCGCGCTGCTGCTGCCGCTGCTGCTGCTCTTCCGGACGGTGACGCGCAACCGCCAGCTGGTCTGGGGCGCGGTGTGGGTCTACTTCTCCTGCTCCTGGGTCGGACAGGACTACTTCTCCCCCCAGGCCACCACCCTGGTCCTGTATCTCACCGTGCTCGCGGTCGTGGTCAGGCGCTTCCGGCGAGGGCCGATCAGGGCGGGCGGCGACCCGCGGGGGCTGGCCGCGGAGCCGCCGCCCGTCACCGGCGCCTCCACCCGCCTGCTCTGGACGTGCGTGCTGTCCGTCCCGATCATCGCGATCGCCTCGTCCCACCAGCTCACGCCACTGGTGCTGACGGTCGGGCTGACCGCCCTGTTCCTGCTGCGGCGGCACCGCAATCTGGGCATCCTGCTCGTCACCGGCCTGACCGTGGCGGCATGGGACGCGGTGGCCGCCTGGCAGCTCCTGGAGAGCAGGTTCAGCGACATCATCGATTCGCTCGGCGACGCCGGCGGCAACCTGGACGACGGGTTCATCACTCTCGGCTCGGCGGCCCCGGGGCAGGTGATCGTCGCCTACGCCGATCGCGCCCTCTCCGGCGGGGTGTGGCTGCTGGCCGCCGCCGGCGCCCTCGCGCGCCGCGGCTGGCTCAGGCGTTCGGGCCTGCCACTGCTCATGATCGGGCTGAGCCCGCTGCTGTTCCTCGCCGCGGGGAGTTACGGCGGTGAGATCATCTTCCGCGTCTACCTGTTCACGCTGCCGCTGACGGCGTTCCTGGCCGCGGCGCTGTTGCTGCCCTCCCGCAGGGCCTGGGCCCGCGCGCTGGTCCTGACCCCGGTCCTGCTGCTCATGGTCGCGGGCTTCTTCTTCGGCAACTACGGCAAGGAGCAGTCGAACTACTTCACCGCCGACGAGGTCCGGCTGGTCCGGGAGGTCCACCGGGTGGCGCCGCCCGGCTCGCTGATCGTGGCGCCCACGTTCTTCCTCCCCGGGGCCTACGACTACTACGAGCGGTACGAGCACACCTGGCTGGATGAGCTGCCGCCGTCGCGCACCGCCGTACGGGGCCTGCCGGAGCATGTCCCCACCCTGCCGGAGTTGGTCGGCGATCCGCTGCCGTCGCTGGTCGGCCTCATGTCGAAGGTGCCGCCGGGGGCCAGGGCGTATCTGGTGCTCAACCGCGTGCAGAAGAGCGCCACCGAGACCGCGGGGATCTTCCCCCGGGGGACGGTCGACCGGCTGGGCCGGGAGGTCGCCGCGTCGGACCGCTTCCGGGTGCTGATCCGCAACTCCGGCGGCGTCGTCTACGAACTCGTCCCGAGGAAGCCATGAGCCTCTTACGCCTGCTGCTGCTCGCCGCCTCCGGGTGGCTCGTCCTCCTCATGACGGAGGTCGTGGGCGCCGGCCCGGTGCGGGTCGCCGTCTCGGTGGTCTACCTGCTCACCTGCCCGGGCGCCGCCGTGCTGGCCCTGTTCCGTCCCCTGCTCGGCCGCCGCGACCACGCGGGAGACGCCCTGGAGAGCATGGCGCTCACGGTGGCCCTCAGCGTCTCGACCGGCGTGATCGTGAGCGAGGCGTTCTTCCTGAGCGGCAGGTTCACGATGCCCGCCGCGGTGACGGCACTGGCCGGCGTCACCTCGGCCGCGGCCCTGGGGGCGCTGTTCACCACGTGGCTCACCGCACGGCTCACCGCACGGCGTGCCCGGCGCGACCGCATCGAGTATCGCGCCGGGCAGGGCCCGGCCCGCTCGCCGGACGCCGCATAGATGATCGGTCCAGGGGGGACCCGCGGGCGCCGCACCGGCGCCGCCCGGGAGAGGCCGGCCCGCCGGCGCCAAGCTCCCCCTGACATCGCTGAGGAGGCTCCGTGATCACGACGACGGTATCGGCGGACGGCACCGAGGTCCGGGGCGTCGACGAGGGGCAGGGGCCGCCCGTCCTGATCCTGCACGCGGGTCTGGACGACGGCTCGCAGTGGGAGAAGGTCGCCCGGCGCCTGCGCCCGCGCTTCCGGGTCGTACGGCTGCACCGCCGGCAGTACCGGCTCGACCTCGGCCGCCCTTGCACGATGGCCCAGGAGGCCGATGACGTCGTGGCGATGGCCTCGGCGATCGGCGGCGGACCGGTGTTGCTCGTCGGCCACTCCTCCGGCGGGGTGGCCGCGCTGGAGGCCATGGCCGCCGCTTCCGCGGCCTTCGCCGGCGCGGTCCTGTACGAGCCGCCGATCGTGGCCGGTTCCCCCCTGGGCGGGGAGGCCGCCCGGCGGGCCCGCGCCGCCGTCGCCGCCGGGCGCCCGGGCAAGGCGATCGAGATCTTCGCGCGGCATGTCGTGCGGCTGCCCGCGCTGTCGTCGCGGCTCGTCGGGCTGTTCGTCGCGGTCACACCGAGGATGCGGGCGCTGGCCCCGCGGCAGATCGCCGACCTCACCGCGATCGACGAGCTGGGCGACCGGCTGGCGGCGTACGCCAGGATCGAGGCGCCGGCCGTGCTGCTGGGCGGCGACCGCAGCCCGGCGCACCTCGCCGAGCGGCTCGACGCCCTGGCCCGCCGGATGCCGCGCACCGAGCGGGTGGTGCTGCGCGGGCAGGGGCACGGCGCTCACCTGCGCGCGCCCGACGAGGTCGCCCGCGTGATCGAGGCGCACGCCCGGAAGGTCCTGGGCGGTCGCGGTCCGGATCCGCGATGAGCCCGTCCTGACCGGGACCTCTCCGGAGAAGGGCCCGGAGAAGGGCGAGCACCCGCCGTGGACCGTGGCCGGCAGCCGGCACGCCACGCCCGGCGGGCCCCTCCCGGGGTCGGGTCCTAGCGTCCGTCGAGTGCCCGGTGGGCCCGGGTGATCAGGGTGGGCACGGAGGCGCCGATGTGCTCGAAGCCCTCGCCGACGGTCTTGCCCTGCATGAACCGGGCGTGGATGCCCTCCACGATGACCGCCAGCTTGAAGTTTCCGAACGCCACGTAGAAGTCCAGATCGGACAGGTCCGTCCCGGACGCCCGCGCGTAGTGCTCGGCGAACTCCTTGGTGTCGAGGAAGCCCGGGGTGAGCGTGATGTCGCCGGCCAGCGGGATGGAGGAGCGCTCGGTGTCCCCCGGATCCTGCCAGTAGGTCAGGGTGAGGCCGAGGTCGGCGATCGGGTCTCCCAGGGTCGACATCTCCCAGTCGACCACCGCCCTGATCTCGGGGACGGCCTCCGGTGCGAGCCGTACCAGCGTGTTGTCGAGGCGGTAGTCCCCGTGCACGAGGGCGGCCGGGGAGCTGCCGGGAAGGCGCCGGCGCAGGCGTTCGGCGAGCCGGTCGTATTCGGGGAGCTCACGGGTCTTCGAGCGCGTCCATTGCTGGCCCCACCGTTCGAGCTGGCGGGCCAGGTAGCCGTCGGGACGGCCGAAGTCGCCCAGGCCGACCGCGCCGTAGTCCACGGCGTGGATGGCCGCGAGAACCTCGGCGAGCCGCTCCGACAGCGCCCTGGCCTGGGCGGGCGACAGCCGCGCCTCGTCACGGCTGCGGACGGCCTCGCCTTCGACGTGCCCCATCAGGTAGAAGGGCGCTCCGATCACGTCCTCGTCGGCGCAGAGCGCGACCGGCTCGGGCACCGGCACCTCCGTCTCCGCCAGCGCCGAGATGACCCGCCACTCCCTGCGCATGTCGTGGGCGGTGGGCAGCACGTGGCCGAGAGGGGGGCGGCGCAGCACCAGGGGCCGGGCCTGCGTCTCGACCCGGTAGGTCAGGTTGGACCGGCCGCCGGAGATGAGTGAGACGCCGGTGGGCTCCCCCACCTCGGCGACGTTGGCGGCCATCCAGGCGACCAGGTGGGGCCAGTTGATACCAGGCGTGCTCATAGCCCACCATTAGAACGCCATTCGGCTCCGTCCGCCAGCCAAGGCCCGAGCAGTTCGGCGATCACCGCGACCCCCCGCCTGACGTCGGCCAGCGAGGCGGAGCCGTACCCGAGCACCAGCCCGTGCCTGCGCACATCGCCGTGATGGTGGCGGACGGCCGTCGAATCCAGCAGCACGCCGCGCTCGGCGGCCTCCTTCAGCAGGGACGGGACGGCCGCGGCCGGCAGCTCCACCATGACGTGCAGTCCCGCGGTGTCACCGGTGACCAGGGAACCGAGGACGTCCACGACGGCGGCGCGGCGGCGGGCGTACTCCAGCCGCATGCGGCGCAGGTGGCGGTCCAGGTCGCCCCGTTCCAGCATGATCGCCACCGCCTGCTGGGCCGGGCCGCTGGTGCGGTCGCCCAGATTTTCGCGGGTCCCGGCGACGGCGGCGAGCAGGTCCGGCTCGGCGACCAGCCAGCCGACGCCGATGTCGGGGGCGAGGGACTTGGAGAGCGTGCCGAGCAGGACCACCCGCTCCGGGTCGAGACCGTGCAGCGCGGGCAGCGGGGCGACGTCGTAGCGGAACTCCGCGTCGTAGTCGTCCTCCACGATGATCGCGCCGGTACGGCGGGCCCACGCCAGGAGGCGTTCCCTGCGCGGGACCGGCAGGCGTCCCCCGAGGGGGTACTGGTGGGCCGGGGTGGTGTAGAGGACGCGCAGGTCGTCGGGGAGCCCGTCGACGACGACACCGTCCTCGTCGACCGGGCAGGGCACGATCTCGGCGCCCCGCGCGGCGAAGACGTTCCTGGCGACGCGGTAGCCGGGCTCCTCGACGCCCGCCCGGGCGCCGGCGCGCAGCAGCGTGGCGGCCACGAGGTCGAGGCCGTTGCCGGTGCCCCGGGTGACCAGGATGTTCTCCGGTCCGACGGCGATCGCCCGGGTCCTGCGCAGATGCTCGGCCAGGGCCCGGCGGAGCCTGGGCAGGCCGTAGGGGTCGGGGCTGTCCCCCGGCGGCAGGTCGGCCGCCCTCCGCCAGGCCCTGCGCCAGGCCGCCTCGTCGTAGTCACGGACCCAGGGCCGGCCGGGCCGCAGGTCGATCACCTGCCCGCCGCGCCCGCGCGCGGCCGCCGGGAGCGGCGCGGCCGGGACGCCGGACGGCGCGGGGCCGGCACCGTCCCCGGCGCGGGCGTCCTGGGCGCCGGGGGCGGCGGGGCCGCGCCGGGGGGCGGCGGCCGGCGTGTGGATGACCAGGTCCGCCACGTAGGTGCCGGAGCCGTGCCGGCCGTCGAGCCATCCCTCGGCGTAGAGCTGCTGGTAGGCCTCGGTGACGACGGTGCGGCTGATGGACAGCTGGCGGGCCAGGGCACGGGTGGAGGGCAGGCGCTCGCCGGACTTGAGGGTGCCCTCGCGCATGGCGGTGCGGAGCCGGTCTCCGAGCTGGACGGTGAGGGCTACGGAAGCCTGACGGTCCACCGAGACGGGCAGGTCAACAGGGGTGCGCGGCAAAGTGGTCTCCCAGAAGCGGCAAGAAGTGGACATGTTCTCGATATCCACTTCTCCCTAGATTAGAGCCATGCTCTCTACGACTCCCCGCACCACCCTCGGCCGTTCGAAGAATCGGGCCCGGACCGACCGCGATGACCTGTACGCGGTGCTGGACGCCGGACTGGTCTGCCACCTGGGCGTCGTGGTCGGCGGCTCCCCGATGGTCGTCCCCACCGGCTACGGCCGGATCGACGACACCCTCTACCTGCACGGATCGACCGGCTCCAGCTCCCTGCGCGGCACCGGCGAGGTCTGCGTCACGGTGACCCACCTGGACGGCATCGTGCTGGCCCGCTCGGTCTTCCACCACTCGGTCAACTACCGTTCCGCCATGATCTACGGCCGCCCCCGCCTCGTCGAGGACGACGAGGAGCGCCTGGCCGGCCTGCGCGCGATCACCGAGCAGCTCGCCCCCGGCCAGTGGGACGTCGCGCGCCCGCCGAGCAGGAAGGAGCTCGCCGCGACCGCCGTGCTCGCCCTCTCCCTGGCCGAGGCGTCGGTGAAGGTGCGGCAGGGGCCGCCGGTCGACGACGAGGAGGACTACGCGCTGCCCGTCTGGGCCGGGGTCCTGCCGCTCCACTCGTCGTGGGGCGCCCCCGAGACCGACCCGGCGATGATCGTGGATGTGGACGTTCCCACGCACATCGCCTCCCGAACCATATCCATTCGGTAAGCCTTTCCCGGCAAACCGGGCCCGCCGGACGCACGTCTCACAGGGAGGACCTTCACCCGGAACGCTGGAGGCCGCGATGACGGTCAGTGGATGGCACCTGCCCGGCTACACCGAGCTGCGAGAGCTCGGCGCGGGCGGCGGTGGCCGGGTGATGCTCGCCCGGCACGACGAGTCAGGCGTCCAGGTCGCGATCAAATACCTGGCCGAGCGCCTCAGGGCGGATCCGGACTTCCTGGCCCGGTTCCGGGCCGAGGCCAGGCTCCTGGTGGAGCTGACCGACGCCAACGTGGTCCGGATCTACGAATACGTCGAGGCGGCCCGGGGCGCCGCCATCGTCATGGAGGCCGTCAACGCCGTCTCCCTGCGGGAGATGCTCCGCGAGCACGGCTCCACCGGGCCGGAGGCGGCCCTCGCCGTGCTCAAGGGCTCGCTCATGGGGCTGGCCGCCGCCCACCTGGCCGGTCTGGTGCACCGGGACTACAAGCCGGAGAACGTGCTCGTCCAGGCCGACGGCGCCAGCAAGCTCGTCGACTTCGGCATCGCCGTGCACGCGGGTGCGGTGGACCTCCCGGCGGGCACTCCGCCCTACATGGCGCCCGAGCAGTGGGTGAGCGGCGCCGCCTCCCCCGCCACGGACGTATACGCCGCGACCGCGGTCTTCTTCGAGTGCCTGACCGGCCGCCGGCCGTACCGGGCGATCGACCGGATGGTGCTGATGCACCAGCACCACAGCGCGCCGATCCCGGTGGGAGAGGTCCCGGAGCCGCTCAGGGAGCTGGTGGCCAGGGGGCTGGCCAAGGACCCGACGGACCGGCCGGCCACCGCCGCCGGATTCGTGGCCGAGCTGGAGGCCGCGGCCGTCGCCGCCTACGGCGAGGACTGGGAGGAGCGGGGCAGGGACCGGCTGGCGGCGCTGGCCCTGCTGCTGCCGCTGCTGTTCCGGCTCCACGCCCCCGATCCGACCGCCGGGACCACGCTCTTCCGCACCGTGCTCGGCACGCTGCGCCGCAGGGCCACGGGGATCGCGGTCGGAGCGGGGCTGGTGGTGGTCGCGGGCGGCGTCGGCGCGTACGTGCTGGCCGGCGGGCGGGCACCGGAGGTCCAGCGGATCGAGATCGCCGCCGCCGAGCCCTCACCGTCCCCCGAGCCGTCGAGTGAGCCGTCGAGTCCGGCGGCCTTCTCGCCGCCGCCCTCTCCCTCCGCGTCCCCGCCGGCGTCCGCCGAGGAGGGTGGACCCACCTCCGGGCCGTCCTCCACCGGTCCCCAGGTCTCCCCGACCGCCACCGGGCCGGTGGGGCCGCCGGTCCGGACGCCCAGGCCCACCCCCACAGCCACCAGGACCCCGTCCCCGGTGCCGTCCCGCACCCCCACGCCGACGCCGACGCCGACGATCACCCCCTCCCCCACGCCGACGCCGACGCCCACGATCACCCCCACCCCCGCGCCGCCCAGGCCGGAGGTGCGGCGGGTGGACGTGCTGCGGGCAGGCGTCGACGCGCGGGGCGCGGCCGTGGTCACGGTCGCCGTCGACACCGGCAACCGCGGGCAGGTGCGTCTGCGCGTGGCCTTCCGGGTGGGCCGGGCGGTCCAGCGGGCGGTCGTGCCGCTGTCCGGGGCGACGAGCTACACCCGGACGGTCAGGTTCGCCTTCCCGAGGGTGCCCTGCGGGTCCACCTGGAGCGTGACGGCGACGAGCGTCCCGCCGGGCGGCTCCGGCGACGCGAGCGGCCGGACCGCCCCGTGCGCCGAGCCCACACCCGACCCGACGCCGACCGCCGAGCCACCGCAGACCCCCGAGCCGCCGGACCCGCCGACGCGGACCCCCGGCCCTGCTGGGGAGCCGGAGGAAGGGCCCGGGGAGAGCGCCGGACCGGCCTCCAGGACGGCGCGCCCGGCCACCCGGCCCGCCCCGGAGCCCGCTTCCCCGGAGCCCTCTTCGGCGGGGCCGGCCGGACCGTCCGCCGACCCCGTCCCACCGGACAACCGCTGATCGTTACGGCCGCATGCCGCTGTTTAGTGATTAATGAGCAGAAATTGATGATCTATCGCTAAGCTACGGTCCGTCTTTTATGGGTGGGGGCCCAGACATCTGAGGAGACCGTTATGTACGGCACGCCATCAGCCTGGCGAGTCCCCGGTTATACCGAGATTCGCGAGTTGGGTGCGGGCGCCGCCGGGCGCGTGGTCATGGCACGACACGACGCCGATGACATCCTGGTGGCGATCAAATACCTGTCCGACGAGCTCAGGAGCGACGTCGGCTTCGTGGCGCGGTTCCGGCACGAGGCACGGGTGCTCAACACCCTGGACAGCCCGCATGCCGTCCGGCTGTACGACTACATCGAGACCGGCGAGGGCGCGGCCATCGTCATGGAGCTCGTGGACGGCGTCGCCCTGCGCGCGATCCTCCGCTCGGAGGGGCCGACCGGTCCCGAGGCCGCGCTGCTCGTGCTCAAGGGCGCCCTCCTCGGGCTGGCGACCGCGCACACGGCCGGCATCGTGCACCGTGACTTCAAGCCAGAGAACGTGATGGTCGAGACCGACGGCACGAGCAGGCTCGTCGACTTCGGCATCGCGGTCCGCTCCGGCGACGGGGACACCCCCGCGGGCACGCCGCCCTACATGGCCCCCGAACAGTGGGCGGGCGCCCCGGCCGGGCCGTCCACCGACGTCTACGCCGCCACCGTCGTGTTCTTCGAGTGCCTGACGGGCACCCGGCCCTTCCGCGCGACGAACATCGCCGCGCTGGCCAGGCAGCACCAGAGCACGCCCCCGCCTGTCGAGGAGGTGCCACCGGCCCTGCAGGGGCTGGTGGACCGGGGTCTGGCCAAGCACCCGGCGGACCGGCCGCCGACCGCCACCGCCTTCCTCACCGAGCTGGAGGCGGTCGCCGCCGACGCCTACGGCCCGGACTGGCAGGAGCGCGGCCGCCGCCGCCTGGCCGGACTCGTCGGGATCCTGGCCTCGCTGCTCCCGCTGGAGCTCCAGCGGCCCGAGACCAGCACCTCGCTGGCCGAGACGGAGCTCGGCGGGCGCGAGGCAGACTCCGCCTCCGACAGGACGTCCGTGCTCAGCAGGACCAGCGCCAAGATCCTGATCGGCATCGGGTGCATCGCGGTGATCAGCGGGGTGAGCGCGGTGCTGGTCAACTCCGGTGACAGCGTCCCGGTCCGGGCGCAGAGCTCGGCCGCCACGCAGCCCTCGGACCCCTTCTCGGACCCGGTGGAGTCGATCATCCCGGCCGATGAGACCGACGAGCCCGACGAGCCCCTGCAGGAGCCGTCGAAGAAGCCGTCGCAGGAGCCGTCGGCGCAGCCCACGCCCACGCCGACGCCGGCGCCGACCGGGAGCCCCGCCGCCAGCCCGCCGCCGGCCACGCCCACCGCGCGGCCCTCGGCGACGCCCACGCCGTCGGCGACCCGGACCAGGAGACCGGCCAGGAAGCCGACCAGGTCGCCCTCTCCGACTCCCACGGCAGAGGAGAGCTCCACCCTCGACAGCTCCGGCGACCGTCCGTCCAGGACCCCGTCGGCGAAGCCGACTCCCACGCAGACGGCCGCCCCCACGCAGACGGCCAGGCCGACGCAGAGCACCACGGCCTCCACCTCGACCCAGCCGAGCCCCTCCAACACCTCCACCGACACCGAGCCGACGGGCGGGGGGAGCCCCACCGACGGCGGGGGGTCGCCGAGCCTGACCTCCTCGCCCATGCCCCCGGTCGAGACGGTCCCCTCGGCCCTCCTCGCCCTCGGCCTGGTGACGAGCGGCGCCGTGCCGTTCACACTGGCGGTGAAGCAAAGGGTGGCCGGCCGGCACCGGAGGCGGCGGTAGATGGCGGGACGGACACGATCATGAATGCCGACCGGAGGGGTCTGGCCGGATTCCGGCTGACCCACCGGACCTGGACCGGCGAGCTGGGGACCTGGTCGTCAGCGGTCGCCGCCGACGGGCGGCCGGGGAGCGCGCTCAGTCTGGATCCGCGGCTGGTCGCCGATCCGGCGGTGCGTGACCGCCTGGTCGCGGCCGTCGTCGCCGACCGCAGGCTGGCCCAGGACGGCCTGACCGGGCTGGTCCCGGTCGCCGACCTGGTCGCGGCGGAGGGCGAGGTCTGGCTGCTCACCGCGGAGCCGGTCAGCCCGGCGGTGACCGACCTGCTGACCGAGACGCCCGGCGTCCCGCGGCCCGACGCGGGCGCCGCCGCCACCGTCCTGGTGGAGACGGCGCAGACCCTGCTGGCCCTGCACGCCGCCGGGCTCGCCCACGGGGCACTGCACCCCGGCAACGTGGTGATCGCCGCGGACGGGTCCGCGCTGCTCGCCGAACGGGGTCTGGCCGACGCGATATACGGCCGTCCCCCCTCCCCGGAGCGTGACGTCGCGGCCTGGGCCTCGCTCGCCCGGGGACTGGCCGCGAACTGGGCCGCGCCCGCACCGCGGGCGGCCGAGCTGTTCGAGCGGGCGGCGGCGACGGCCTCCACCCATGGGCTCGCCCCGGCCCGCGACGCCGTGCTCGCCGGGCGCGACCTGCTGCCGCCGGGGTTCACCACCCACGACAGGCTGGTGGAGACCCTGCACCGGTGGTCGGCGCACGACGCGCGGCCCCGGGGCGGGCAGCCGGTGGCGGCGCCGGCCGTTCCGGACGAGGGCGACATCGTCACGCTGCTGCGCGCTCCGCGGACCGGCGAGAGCCGTACCGAGGATGTGGTCATGCGGTTCGGTCCCGGGGTGCCCGTGGAGACCACGGCCGCGCAGCTCTGGCGGGCCGGCCGGGAGCAGCCGACCGAGCCCCCCTCCGGCAAGCTCCGGATGCTGGGCGCTCCGGCCGGGCGGCGGCGCCGCCGTACGGCCCTGTCCTCGGTGGCGCTCGCGCTGATGCTGGTGGCCGCCCTGGCGGCCTGGCTGCTCCGTTCCTCGACGGTCCCGCTGGAGGTGACGGGACTGGAGGTGGTCGCGCCGAAGAAGACGCAGGGATGCGGCGCGACCGTCAAGATCAAGGGTCTGCTCACCACCAACGGCTCGGCCGGGGAGATCCGCTACGAGTGGAAGCGGAGCGACCGCAAGGAGACGATCGAGCAGACCGACACCGTGGCGTCCGGGAAGACCTCGCACGAGGTGATCCTCCAGTGGGTGGTCAAGGGCGAGGGAAGTTTCAAGGGGACGGCCACTCTCCGGCTGCTCTCCCCGCTGCCCGGAGGCAAGAAGCTCCAGGACAAGGCGGCCTTCACCTTCAGGTGTTGACATATGACCATCAAGGTCAGCAATGCGCGACAAACCGGTTCTTACTACTCTGGCGGCCATGACCACGCAGACCCCCTCCGGCTGGTATCCCGATCCCTACGGTTCACCACAGTTGCGATGGTGGGACGGCAACCAGTGGACTGACGCCACCCACCCGGCGGACGTCGCCGGGCAGACCGCGCACCAGGCACCGCAGAGCGGGCCGTCACCTCAGCCGGCGGGACCGCCACCGGGGTCCACGGGGCCGTGGAACCAGCCCCCCGCGCAGCAGGCGCAGGGGCAGGGGCCGTGGAACCAATCTCCCGCGCAGCAGGCGCAAGGGCAGGGGCCGTGGAACCAATCTCCCGCGCAGCAGCAGCAGCCACAGCCGCAGGGGCCGTGGAACCAGCCCCCCGCCCAGCCGCAGGGGCCGGGGGCGCCCGAGGCCGGGCAGCCGCGCTGGGAGGCCGGGACCACGATGCGGCTGCCCGCCGGGGAGTACGGCCTCCCGGCCGGCCCGCCGCCGCGCAAGAGCAGCCCCTGGCCGTGGATCCTGGGCGGCGGCGGGGCGGTGATCGTGCTCATCGGGATCGTGGTCGCCGCCATGTTCCTGGTGAGCCCCGGGCGCAGGCCGGTCGCGAGCGAGCCCAGCCCGGCCCCGACGGTGACGTCCCAGGAGCCGACCTCCGAGCCGACGCCTTCGCCTTCGCCTTCGCAGGAGGACCCGGACCGCGTCACCGAGCTGCCCCAGCCACAGGACGGGCGACTCAAGGACCCGGTGACCGGCCTGTCCTACGAGTTCCCCGACTCACCGTGGGAGGTGCCCGACAGCGTCGGCGGCGACCCGCTCGGGTTCACGTGGTCCAGCGCGGCCGTGGCCACCTCCCAGGAGAACTACGACGGCCAGGGCAACAACTGGCTCGGCAACATCTTCGTCGGTGAGCTTCCCGACAAGTTCGGCTACGACGGGGTCCAGAGCATGCAGGCGACCGCCGCGACGCTGCTGCACGCGACCGAGGAGACCTTCTACAGCCCCAGCCACCGGCGCAAGATCGTGCAGAACAAGGCCCTCAAGATCGACGGCAAGGACGCCTGGCTGTTCATGTTCGATCTGGACTTCTCCAAGGAGTCGGAGGCCAACGGCTGGAAGTGGAAGAAGGAACGGGGTGCCTTCGTGATCGTGGACCGGGGGGCGGGCGCGCGTCCGGGACTGGTGTACGTGTCCGTGCCCGACAATCTGGACGTTTCACTGGCCAACCGAGTCGTCGACTCGCTCAAGCTCTCCTGAAGGGAGTACTACCCTGAAGGCTATGAGTGACCTGCTGGTCTGGATCGACTGTGAGATGACCGGGCTCGACCTCGGCCGGGACGCGCTTGTCGAGGTGGCCTGCGTGGTCACCGACGGTGAGCTGAATCAGCTGGACGAGGGCGTCGACGTGGTCATCAAGCCTCCGCCCGAGGCGCTGGAGCAGATGTCGGAGGTGGTCCGGGAGATGCACACCGCCTCCGGGCTGCTCGACGTGCTGGGCGGCGGCGTCACGCTGGCCGAGGCCGAGGCCCTGGTGCTCGACTACATCAAGAGCCACATCCCGGATCCGAAGAAGGCGCCGCTGTGCGGCAACTCCATCTCCACCGACCGCTCGTTCATCGCGCGCGACATGCCCACCGTGGACATGTTCCTGCACTACCGCATGATCGACGTGTCGTCGGTGAAGGAGCTCGCCCGCCGGTGGTACCCACGGGTCTACTTCGCCGCACCCGAGAAGCAGGGCGGTCACCGGGCTCTGGCCGACATCACCGAGAGCATCCGTGAGCTGCGCTACTACCGCGCGGCGGTCTTCGTGGCCCAGCCCGGCCCCGACTCCCTCACCGCCCGCAAGCTGGCCGAAGGCGTCTCCAGCCCCGTCACCTGAGCGCGTGCGGAACGGAGTGCGAAAAGACTCCTGAAAACCGCTACACTTTCCATGTGCTGCTGCGGCGGACATGGTGGGCGTAGCTCAGTTGGCAGAGCGCCAGGTTGTGGTCCTGGATGCCGGGGGTTCAAGTCCCCTCGCTCACCCCAGAGGAACGGCCGGTCCTACAGGACCGGCCGTTCTGTTTTTCCTCACTTTCGACTTACCCACCAAAGATGGATATTGCGGGTTATGCTCGCTGCTATCGCTACGCCGTAAGACCGGGGGTTTCGGCGACCTGACCGTGTTGCTGCCGCGGAGGCCGTATGAGAGTCGACGACGCCCCGTTCGACGCAGAACCCAGAGTCGAGACGGGCTTGAGCAGGCGCGAGACCGAAGTCATGGAGCTGATCGCCACAGGACGCTCCAACGGGCAGATCGCCCAGCACCTGTTCCTCAGCGAGAAGACCGTGAAGAACCACGTGAACCGGATCTACGCCAAGCTCGGCGCGGACTCCCGGGTGACCGCGATCGGCCTCTGGCTGGGACGGGCCGCCCGCGAGGATCCCCCATCGCGCACACCGGTCCCGTGAGCCACGCGGACCGCGCGGGCGTCACGGACCCAGGTGCCGGACCGCCCCCGGCCGATCATGCCCGGGATGCCCGGACGGCGCACCCGTGACCACGTCCGCGACGGGACCACGGGTGCGCCGACGGCCACTGACCGGAGGTGGGGCCTGCCCGCCTAGGCCGACAGCCGCAGGTCCTGTGAGTCCTCCAGAGCCCGGCCGATGGCGGCCGCCCCCTCCGCCAGTTCCTCGGGGGTGACCGAAAGGGCGGGCCGGAGCCGTACCGACCGCTCGCCGCAGGGCAGGACGAGCACGCCCTCCTCACGCCTGAGCCGGGTCACCAGGCGGTCGCGCTCGGCCGGATCCAGCAGGTCGAAGGCGCACATGAGGCCACGGCCCCGGGCGTTCTCCACCACCTCCGGGAAGCGGGCCTGGAGCTTCAGCAGCGAGGTGAGGAGGCCGTGGCCGAGCTCTCCGGCCCGCGCGATCAGGCCGTCGCGCTCCATGATCTCCAATATCCGGCGGGAGCGGACCATGTCGACCAGGCCGCCGCCCCAGGTGGAGTTGATCCGGCCGCTGACCTGGAACACGTTGTCCGGCACCAGGTCGACCCTGCGGCCCGCCATGACCCCGCCGACCTGGATCTTCTTGGCGAAGGCCACGATGTCGGGACGGAGGCCGAGCTGCTGGTGGGCCCAGGGGGTACCGGTGATCCCGGCGCCGGTCTGCACCTCGTCCATGACGAACAGCGCGTCGTTGTCGTGGCAGAGCTCCTCCATGGCCCGCAGGAACTCGGCCCGCATGTGGTTGTCGCCGCCCTCGCCCTGGATGGGCTCGGCGATGAAGCAGGCGATGTCGTGCGGGTGCCGCTCGAAGGCCGCCCGCGCCTGGGCCAGCGCCCGCCCCTCGGCCGCCTCGACGCCGCCGAAGTGGATGGCGGGCACCTCGATGCGGGGCCAGCCGAACGTCGGGAAGCGGTCGGTCTTGACCGGGTCGGTGTTGGTCAGTGAGAGGGTGTAGCCGCTGCGGCCGTGGAAGGCGCGGGTGAGATGGAGCACCTTGGTGCCGAGCTCCGGGGAACGGCCGGCTGCCTCGTTGCGCCGGCTCTTCCAGTCGAAGGCGCACTTCAGGGCGTTCTCGACGGCCAGCGCGCCGCCCTCCACGAAGAACAGGTGCGGCAGCTCGGGGTCGCCGAGGACCCGGTTGAAGGTCTCGATGAAGTCGGCGAGATGGCTGGTGTAGAGGTCGGAGTTGGCGGGCTTGTTCGCGGCGATCCGGCCGAGCAGGGCGAGGAAGTCCGGGTCGTCGTCGAACGGGTTCACACCCAGCGGCGCCGAGGCGAAGAAGGTGTAGAAGTCCAGGTAGCTCCGGCCGGTGCGGGCGTCGACGAGCCGGGATCCCCGGCTCCGCTCGAGGTCCAGCACCAGCCGGTAGCCGTCGACGAGTAGATGACGAGCGAGACGGCCGTGCACGTCCATGTCCCCTCCACAGTGAGTCGGACAGATGATTCCCCGCCAACAGGGCATCTATATGGAGACATTACGCATATAGGCCGATTTTTGTGAAGATTCTCCAGTGACTACGTGACACACGGGTTCCCTGACGGTGACTACGCGACACGCGGGTTCCCCGACGGACCCGCCCGGTGCGCGCCGAGCGACTTGACCCTGAAGGCCAGCGCGATCAGGGCGATGCCGTACACGATGGCCATGGTGCCGATGAGCCAGACGACGGCCAGCGCGCCCGAGCCCGGCCAGATGCACAGCAGGATGCCGAACAGCACCGACAGCGCGCCGCTGACGATGAACATCCACTCCCCCTCCATGGCCTTGCGCAGCCGGATCGCCGCCACGACCTCGATGAGACCGGTGACGATCGCCCAGCCCGCGATGACGTACAGCAGCGCCAGCGCGGTCATCCCCGGCCGGGCGAAGGCCAGGACGCCGGCCAGGATGCTGACGACGCCATAAATGATCATCCACATCCGGGAGCCGCCGCGCCCGGAGCTGAACAGCGCGAACACGCCGTTGACCACGGCATACGCACCGAAGACGATGACCAGGGCGTAGATTGTGATCCCGGGCCAGACGATCGCCAGCACGCCGAACAGGATCGCGCAAAGACCCCGGACCAGATGCACCCACCAGGTGCGAGCCAGCTCTTCCATGTGCCCTCCTCGTGTGATCCATTCCTTTCCAGAAGATCGCCAACCCGAGACCTCAAATCGGTCAAATCGGGGATATCGTGCGTTCAGATCACGCAATCGCCAGGAGGAGTGCCGTGTCCCTTCGCGAGTCCGCCGCCGACATGCGAGATGAGCTGGTCCGTCTCCGCCATGCCCTGCACCGGCAGCCCGAGATCGGTCTCGACCTGCCCCGGACCCAGGAGAAGGTGCTGGCCGCCCTGTCGGGCCTGCCCCTGGAGATACGGCTCGGCGAGCGGCTCACCTCGGTCACGGCCGTGCTGCGCGGCGCCCGGCCGGGCCCGACGGTGCTGCTCCGGGGCGACATGGACGCCCTGCCGGTCTCCGAGCGCAGCGGCGCGGAGGTGACCTCGCAGGTGGACGGCCGGATGCACGCGTGCGGCCACGACCTGCACACCACCATGCTGACCGGGGCGGCCCACCTGCTGTCGGCCCGGCGGGACCAGCTCGCCGGGAACGTGATCTTCATGTTCCAGCCGGGCGAGGAGGGGCAGGGCGGCGCGAAGATCATGATCGACGAGGGCGTGCTGGACGCGGCCGGCGAGCGCCCGGTCGCCGCCTACGCCCTGCACGTCATCAGCGCGGCGCTCCCCCAGGGGGTGTTCATCACCAAGGGCGGCCCCATGATGGCCGCCGCCGACAAGTTCGTCGTGACCGTGCGCGGCGCGGGCGGCCACGGCTCGGCGCCGCACCGGGCCAAGGACCCGATCCCCGTCGCGTGCGAGATGGTCACCGCACTGCAGACCATGGTGACGCGAGGGTTCGACGTGTTCGACCCGGTGGTCGTCACCGTCGGCAGCTTCCACGCCGGCACCACCGACAACGTGATCCCGGACGAGGCCCGGTTCGAGGCGACGATCCGGTCGTTCTCCAGGACCTCCCACGAGCGGATCCAGGAGCGGGCGGTGACCCTGGTCAGGGGGATCGCCGCCGCCTACGGGCTGGAGGTGGAGGCCGACTACCAGGTGAGCTACCCGGTCACGGTCAACAACGGCACCGAGGCCGACTTCGTCGGCGCGACCATCCGCGAGGTGTACGGCGAGCAGCGCTTCGTCGAGGCCCCCCAGCCGTTCACCGGATCGGAGGACTTCTCCTTCGTCGCCGACCGGATCCCGTCGGCGTTCGTGGCGCTCGGCGCGTGCCCCTCGGACACCGACGCGGGCAGGGCCGCCTACAACCACTCCCCCGAGGCGCGCTTCGACGACGCCGTGCTGCCCGACGGCGCCGCGCTCTACGCGGAGCTCGCGGTGCGCCGTCTCGGGCTCGCCCCGCTCTGCCCGCCGCAGTGACCCGGCCCGCCGGGCCACTGCGCCCGGCGCGTCACACCGCCGCGTAGACCACCAGTGACACCGCCACGTACTGGACCAGGTAGGCGGCGACGGTGAGGGCGTGGAAGACCTCGTGGAAGCCGAACCAGCGGGGGGAGGGGTCGGGGCGGCGCAGGCCGTACACGACTCCGCCCGCCGTGTAGAGCAGCCCGCCCACGAAGACCAGGACCACCGCGGCCACCCCCGCGCCCGCGATCAGCTGGGGCAGCACGAAGACGGCCGTCCAGCCGAGGCCGATGTAGAGCGCGGTGGACAGCCAGCGGGGGGCGCCGGTCCACAGCACCCGGAACAGCACCCCGGCGACCGCGCCGGTCCAGATCACGCCGAGGACCGCCGCCCTGGCGGGGCCGTCCAGGGCGAGCATCGCGAACGGCGTGTAGGTCCCGGCGATGATGAGGTAGATGTTGGCGTGGTCCAGGCGCCGCAGCACCTCCCCGAGGCGCGGGGAGAGCGCGCCCCGGTGGTAGGTGGCCGAGATGCCGAAGAGCAGGCCCGAGGTGATCGCGTAGATCGCGGCGGCGAGCCGCGCCTGCAGCGTGGGCCCCAGCGCCACCAGGACGAATCCGGCGACGAGCGCGACGGGCAGGGCTCCGGCGTGCAGCCAGCCGCGGAGGCGTGGCTTGATCGACTCTGGGAGGGTGAGCCTCCCGGGAGCAGTCGTGGTCATAAACCTACGGTAGCGTAACTTACTCTACCGTAGGTTGTGATCTGTCCTACAGAACCGAGTCCGGGGTCGAGGAACAACCGAAAACGTCTGTGTTGGCCGGCAGTGCCACCGCCACTCCGGCGTCCGGGACGACGCGCAGCGCCGCGGCCTGGCCGACCGTGTCACCGTCATGGCCGAAGTCCGGCCGCTCCCCGTCGAACAGCGCCCAGACCCCGGCGCCGGACTCCCGCCCCGCCTGCGCGACTGGTGCGGCCGGTGTCTGCACGACTCCAAGGACCAGGAGGTCGCCCGGCACGAGCGGCTCATCAGGCCCTGCACGCGACTGCGGGACAGCTAACCTCGGCACACCACCTTGGCCGAGTAACCGGTCCAGCTGCCGATGGCCGAGCTGTTGCGCGGCAGCCGAACCCTGCGGTCAGTCGCGGGAGCGACGCCGGATGATCGCATCGCTGATCTGCTGTGCCGCATACAGTTCGGGCGCCACCCACTGCGTCGCGTCGCCTGGATTCCAGGGCTCGGCGATCGCCTGCGGCAACGATTCCTCATCCCGGCCCGGCACCCAGGTCGCAGGGTCCGGCCGCTCAGGCAGACGCTGGAATCGACTGGTCGACTTCTCATCGCTCGTCATGATCCGTTAAACGCTGTCCACCTTGCAGGGTTCCACGGCCAGCGTGGGATGTGGCGCACCTCGAGGTTGGAGTCCCGGTAGCAGTCGCCGTGAAAACAACGGACATGCAGCTCAGGGCGCTCTTGGAGTGCTGCGGCAACATCCTGGCAATGGGTCGCTGACCTGCATGTCCGTTGAAAATTTCCCCGATACCACTGAGGTCCCCGGTATCGGGAGATACCTTGGTCCGCTTTCTGGGCTGGACAGCTCCGGAGAGCGGGGCCGGTCGCCGGGGCTCGTCGTAGGGAGCGAAGGTTCTGATGGGAACGGCGGGCGTTCACGGACGCCAGCGACGCATGGCCCCGATGCTTGTCAAGACGCTGATGATATTGCCGGACCGCCCTGTTATGGCCGCCTTGAGCGGGCTTGTCACGCTCCAACGCCGGGCGATTGGATCCAGAGGTGATCTTCTGCGGTGCGTCACAGGCGGGTTCCGGATGCGCCACCCATGTCACCGCCCGTCCTGCCCGGCCCGGACCTCTTGCCGCGGACGGGTTATCGGCCTGCGCCGTCCTCCAAGAAAAGGGAGTCGTGACCATGACCCTGCTGACCTACACCGTCCTCACCGACCCGGCGCCCCTGGAGGCGTCAGCGGCCGGGCGGCCGTCCACGGGAACGGTGTACCTGCTCGTCACCAACACCGGGCAGCAGGCGGCGTACTGGTCCACGATCGAGGTGGAGGTGCCCGTCGGCGACGGCGCCGGCGACCTCACCTCGGACTTCGACAAGATCGACCCCAAGGGCGAGTACGGCCCGCGGTCAGGCCCCCGGTCATCGGTGAACGTCCGGCCGGCACCACAGAGCTCCAACGCCTTCCAGGCCACCGCCCCCGGCGGCAGAGCCTCCTTCGCCCCCGGCGACCACATGGTGCTGAGGCTGGAGAACGTCACCGTCACCCCCGCCGCCGGGCTGGCCGTGCTGAAGGTGACCGAGAACGCCGGCAGAACCAAGACCGGGCGCCTGAGCCCCGGCTTCGCGGCGGTGGCGCTGGTGAAGACCGCTCCGAAGGAGCTCCCGGCGCCGCACAGCTTCCTCGCCGACAACGCCGTGGTGGACGCCGGAACACAGGTCACGCTGAGCTGGGAGGGATCCGACGACTTCACATACGAGATCCTGTTCCCGGGGGGCCGGAAGCCCGTTCGCAAGGTCAAGCACACCGGGGCGCACGGCCCGTACTCCGTGGTGCTGGAGGCCGCCGACGCCCCGAAACGCGACACCGCCTACACCCTCATCGCCAGCTTCGGCACCCAGCGGCACACCTTCACCACGACCGTTCAGGTGCGCAATCCCGTCCTGGAGACCCTCACCGCCGTCAATGGCGTCACCACCCCGTGGGTACAGGGATCGACCAAGGGCGACGGAGCCTTCACCTTCTCCCAGGGCGCGATGCACGTGCGGCGCGAATTCGCCTCCCAGGAAGGCGGGGCCCTGCACGCCGGCGAGGCCACCGTCAGCAGCCTGGCCACCGGGATAGTCAACGCCAACAAAATCACCGCCGACCAGGTGAATACCGACCGGGTCCAGGGAAAAGGTCTGCGCGACGGATGGATCACCTTTCCTCAAAATGGCATACAGGTAGCCAGTGGCACCTACTCCGACACCCCACGACTCGGCGCTGTGTACGCCGAGACAGGAATGTTTCGGAACCAATCCTTCTCCGGGGGGGAGGAGAATCGGTGGATCGCCATGTCAGATGGCGCAGAGGTATGCGTGATCCACATGCATGAGGATGGGAAGAGGAGCTACGGGGCCATAAGGGTGTCCAGGGTGGAGGCCGATTACAGAAGCTGGTGAGTGGGTGATCGGCGGCGTGCTGCCGCAGCGCGGGCAGGGTGTCCCCATGCCCCCCTCGGGGGCACTCCAGCGTGATCATCGCCTCGAACAGCACCGGCGTCCGTCCTTGGTCAGCTCGGGAGCGTCACGCCGGGTCAAGGCGACGTCATCGGGCAGGTTCTCCAGCGGGCCACCTGGGCGGCCGAGCCCGGGGGGCGCATGCGGTTCAGGATGCACTTCAGCGAGTGGACCGCGGGCAGGTGGCGCTGGTCCCTGACCGCCGATCCCGCCGAGCAGGACGCCCTGACCGCACTCGCGCAAAGCTGCCCGAACCTGCCGTTGCCCAATGACGCCTCCGCCGGCAGCTGACCCCTACGACTGAGAGTCCCGCCGGTGACGGGGCTCTCAGCGGGCGGCCGGGGGATACATGGAGTTCGTGGAGTTTCCGGAGTTCCTTACGCGCGGACGCACGTGGTGACCTCTGTTCCTCAGGGGTCCCGGTAGCAATGAAGAAATTCCCAACGGATACGGCGTTGACCTGCATGGAGCGGTTCGCGGGCCTGGTGGGCGTAGGCGTCGAGCCTGACGAGCCCCCGGCAGGCGCCCGATAGGAGTGGCCTGCCAGGGGCTCGAGGCGTCAGGTCTGCCTGCGGGCCTCGGCTCCTCCCCATGCCTTCAGATACGCCTCGGCTCCGGCCAGCATGTCCTGGGCGAACTCGTCACCGGCGTACTCGCGCATGTCCTCGATCCAGTCGGGGACCAGGCCGTAGTGGGCCACGCCGTCGGTGTTGACGTCCCAGACCCGGTCACCGGTGCGCAGGCGGTCGAGCGTGACCGCGCCGTCGAGCGACGTGAACGGATAGGTGACCGCGCTGCCCTGGCGGGGCCCCGGGAGTGGGCCCATGCCGTTGGTGTCGAGGCCGTAGCCGTAGCCGGGGTGACCGAACTCGTCACGTAGCGGCTTCGTCGCGCGCCAGCCGGCGGTGAAGGAGTCGGCGGGCGAGCCGTACGCGGTCACCATGCCGCCGAGCCGGTAGATACGGCGGAAGTAGCTGGGGTCCGCCCAGCTGTGTGAGGAGATGACACCCGGATACTTGGCGCTCTCCAGCAGGTCGAGCGTCTGGGCGGCGGCCTTGACGCTCATGTGGTCGAGCTCGACGAGCATGCCGCGTTTCATCATCCCCTGGACCATGTGGGCGCCCAGCGAGGTCAGGCCTCTGGTGTTGCAGTGCGGCGCCGGGGGATAGACCGGCAGGCCGACGCCGAACGGCAGCCACTTGGCCACCTCGGGCGGCAGCACTCCGGCCGGGTCGATCGTGTTGTCGTGCTCGGGGCCCGTGCACGTCTTGGCGTTCCAGAAGGAGCCGCTCGACAGGAAGTTGCCGATGTTGACGATCACGCCGGTGGTCCCCGAGTCGAACCGGACGCCGCACAGGGCGTTGTCGTACTTGTGGCAGACGAACATGCTGCGGACGCCGATCTGGTACATCTCGTCCAGGCCGCGGTCGATCTGCGCCTTGGTGCAGTGCGGGACGCCCCAGGTCTGGCGGCAGCCGAACGGCTCGGAGGTCTCGACGCCCAGGACCACGGCCAGCTTGCCGGTCGCGATCACCTGCCTGGCCTCGGCGGTCGACTTCACCACCCGGAACCAGCCCTGGCCCGGACCGCCGCTCTGGGCGTCGATGTAGTCCTGCAGCTCGAAGGTGCGCTGCGCCTCCAACCTGAGTATGGCCATCTCGTCGCAGGTGTTGTGCTTGAGCGGGTAGATCTCGCAGAGCTGCCGGTTGGCGACCAGGTCGTTGACGAAGATCCGGAGCCCGCCGCGCCAGGCCCGTTCGAGCCACTTGTAGTAGCCCTGCTGGTGTGTGAGGGAGTCGTGGGCCGGCCAGTCCTTGAACGTCGGCCAGCCGACCGGGTCGTGCTTGCCCACAGGGGTGCCGTGACGGGTGAAGTTCTCGAACCAGGCGAGCGATCCGTCGGGCTGGTGGTCGGGGCAGTCGACCAGGGCGTGCTCGATGCCGTCGAGGTCGAACGGCTTGCCACAGATCAGACTGCCGCCGAATGCCTCGTCTGCCATGAGATGGCTGTGGCCGTCGACGAAGCCGCGGACCGGGTCCGCGGATCCCGCTGGTTGCCCGACTGCCCCGACCTCAGATTCCGGGGCGGTCTGGGCGGTGGCGGTGGTCCCCGCCAGAGACAGGGCGGCCAGCAAAGCCACCCCGATGATCCTGATGATGTTGCGTAACATGAGCGCACCTCACGAATCGGCTGATTCAGGGTCCACCTTTGTTACTCGCCGGTCAAGATGTAAGTCCGACTCGAATTCAGTGCGATCGGGCTCCGCCTTTCGAGCACGGCATCCACTTCTGCCCCCGGCGCGCCCCCGGCCAGGAATGGAGAGCGAGATCACGCTCACCACTGATCGGCGGGCTCCCTGGCCAGGCGATTTTTCGAGCCCGCCGCTGGACGGCTCTGTCGATTGCGAGGACGGTCGGCACGACGAGTGAGAGCAGGAGGACGGCTCCCCATCGCGCCCCTGCGGCGAGGGGGTGGCGAGCAGTCGCTGGAGCATGGTGAGTTCCACAGGGGCCCAGGTGAGGAAGCAGCCCAGGGTGGGGTGCCGGACCGCCGCCGACGCCGGATCCTCACCCTCATCCACATAGCGCCCGGCAGCGCCCAGCCGTGGCCATCGGAACGCTTGACCATGATCAGCCATCGGCGCCCGTCCTCGTCGGTGGCAGTCACCACGGCGTCGGCGTATTTCCGCTCGTTCCAGTGGTCGAGCCCCCGGCCGCACCGGATGCCGGTCGGCGCGCCGGAGCTGACAGGACGGCCGTCGATCACCTGGGACGGGACCGCGGTGACTCGCTGGCGGGCGGGCCCGTCGACGCGGATGGGATCGGTCTCCGAGTCGGCCCGGCCCTCCCGGATGTCCCGGTCGGGCGGAGGACCTGACTCAGGAGACTTACTCCACTAGTTGAAACAGTCCTGCTTTTTGAGCGCGATGCCGTACTCGGTGACCTTGCCGTGCGTGACGCCGAAGGTGTAGTAAGCCTTCTTGTTGCCGGGGACCGTGATCACATAAAAGCCGTGGACGTCTTTCTTGATGTGCGGGTAGGCCGCCTTCACCTGCCTGGCGGTGGAGCCGATCTTGATACCTTCCGGGGTTTTCATGCCTTTCGCGGCGAAGATGGCGGCCAGTCCCACCTTTGGCGAGATGTAGAGGCCGACCGAGTCCTTGGGGGTCGGGAACTTCTTCAGGTCCCACCCGGAGCAGCCGCCGTTGCCCGGCGTCTTCTTGACGACGTCCCCCGTCGACTTGGCCTGCTTGACGGTCATGCCGAACTTGACGGCGCCGTAACCGTAGGGACCCAGCGTCGGCTCCGTCTGGGCGTCCGCCGTGGTGGCGCCGGAGACCAGCAGCGAGCCGGCGAGGAGCGAGGCCCCGATCATCGTCTTCATCATGTTCTGCTTTGACTGCGGAACGCCGGTAAAGGTTCCGAGTCGAGCTACTTTTCTCCTGGGGACGCCGACCCGGGCGGGGACCCTGCAGACATCCCGGCCGCGCGGGTCACGGGGCGATGACGCGTTCGGCCAGTTCCCGCGCGGCGGCCGCCGGGTCGGTGCCGGGGCGGGTCGCCCCGGCGGCGAGGATGCCGTCGATGAGGAGCAAGAGCTGGTCGGCGCCGCGCTCGGGCCGTAGGTGCCCGAGCGCGACCAGTTCGCGCTCCAGGAGGTCGTGCACGTGCTGCCGGTAGTCGCGGGTGATCTCGTGCGCAGGGTGGTCAGGGTCGGTCAGGGCGAGGTCGGCGGCCAGGTAGCGACAGCCGTGGAACCCGGGCATCGCAGTGATCTCGCCGAGCCGGTCGAACACGGCCAGCAGACGCTCACGCGGGTTGTCGCCGGCGGCGTCCATGGTGCGCCGGTAGTCGGCGGCGTCGTCGGCGGCGGCGGATCTGAGGACTTCGACGATCAAGCCGTCCTTGCCTCCGAAGTGCTCGTACAACGATCGTCTGGCCACGTTCGCCGCCTTGAGCAGCGCGTCCACGCCGACGTTCACGCCCTGGCTGTAGATCAGCTGGTGAGTGGCCGCCAGTAGTCGCTCTCGCGGGCCCGGTTGTGTGCGAACGCTCATGAAGGCCAGGCTCCCATGGATTGACAAGTAGATCAACCGGTCGATATATATACGTAGACCGATCGATCTATCTAAATCTGGAGGAGTTGTGTCCTTCCGTTCCACCGCCGAGGTCATCGACCGCTTCAACCGCGCTTTCGTCGACCGCGACCGCGACCTGCTCACGGACCTGGTCGCCGAGGACTGTGTGATGGAGTCCGTCCAGCCGGCCCCCACCGGGGAACGCGTCACAGGCCGCCAGGCCTGCCTGGACTGGTGGGGCGCGCTCGTGGACGACCGCACCAGCCGGTTCGAGCCGCAGGAGGTCGTGGTCGCGGGAGAACGGGCGACGATCCGCTGGAACTACCACTACGGCCCCGGCCCCTCGGACTGGGTCAGCGGAGTGAACCTCATGCACGTGCGCGACGGCCAGATCATCGAGGCTCTCGGCTACAGCAAGACCGCCGGCGAAGTCCCGCTGGCCACCGACGGCTGAAGGACGGGATCCCCTGATGCGCAGCTACCACGTCAACAGCGGGGCCGGGATCGCCGGTCTGTCGATCAAGGATCATCCCGATCTCCAGCCCGGCCTGGGCCGGGGACATGAATGCCTGGCGGGCCATCGTGGACACGACTTTCGCCTCCGGCGGGTCGCCCTGGAAGGGCTCCCCGCTGGTCTGGCGCACTATGGTATTAGCTTTGCTCCCGCCCAATCGGCGTGATCGCTGTTGATCCCGTCTCCCGCATCCGTCACCTTCAGCACCAGCGAGGTCACCCCGGCCACGCTGACGTCGATGGAGGCTGCCGCGCTGGACGGAGTCAGCGCCGACGGGCTCTCGTACAGCTTGGCGCCATCGCCCCAGACCTCGAACGTGACCGTCGCATTCGCGCCGACCTCGTCATCGACCCCGACATCCGATTGGAACCGGGAATAGGCACCGTTCAGGGGGTAGGTGATGCTGCTCGTCGCATGCGTGCCCATCCCCTTGGCGTACGTGGCCCCGTTCAGGGTGAGGGTGTGCCCATCGACGCTCCGGTCTTTGTGAAGGGTGCCCCACCCGATGGTGGGAGTACCGGTCCAGTTCAGATCGCTGAGGAACACCGCGGCGCCGCTGGAGGTGGTGACCGTGACCGCATTGCTGGCACCCGACACGTTCCCGGCGGCGTCCTTCGCCTTCACCGTGAAGGTGTACGGCGTCGCAGCCGACAGCCCGGTCGCTGTGAAGCTCGTCCCCGTGGACGAGCCGGCCAGCGCAGTCCCGCGGTAGATGTCGTAGCCCGTCACCCCGACGTTGTCGGTCGGCGCCGTCCAGCTCAGCTGGGCACTGCCCGACGTGACGTTGCTCGACGCCAGGTTGGTCGGCGCCGTCGGCGCTTGGGTGTCCGCAGCGACAAGTCGAGCGTTCGCCCAGTCGGCGTGATCGCTGTTGATCCCGTCTCCCGCATCCGTCACCTTCAGCACCAGCGAGGTCACCCCGGCGATACTCACGTCGACAGACTGGGCCGGGCTTGACGCCGTCAGCGCCGACGGGCTCTCGTACAGCTTGGCGCCGTCGCCCCAGACCTGGAACCTGACCGTCGCGCCCGCGGAGATCTCGTCGTCCACGCCGACCTCCGCCTGGAACTTCGCGTACCCGCCGTTCAAGGTGTAGGTGATGGCGCTGTTGGCGTGCGTGCCGATGCCCTTGGTGTAGGCGGTCCCGGCCAGCTTGATGGGGTTTGACCCGACGCTTCTGTTCTTCTGAACGGTGCCGAAGTCGCTCACGGCATTGACCCAGGTGAGATCACTCAGATCGGCTGTCTGCCCGTTTCCGCTGATGGCGGTGGTGACGTTGACCGCGTCGCTGGCCGCCGAGTTGTTGTCGGCCGCGTCCTTCGCCTTCACCGTGAACGTGTACGGCGTCGAGGCGGAAAGGTCGGTCGCCGTGAAGCTCGTGCCCGTCGACGAACCGATCAGCGTGGTGCCACGGTAGATGCTGTAGCCGGTCACTCCGACGTTGTCAGCCGACGCCGCCCAGCTCAGATCCACGCTGTTCGAGGTCACCTTGCTCGCCGCGAGGCGGGTCGGCGCGGTAGGGGCCGTGGTGTCACCCCCTGCGCTTCCGGCGGTCGCGGTCACCGACGCGCCGGCGGTCACTGGCACCGTCACGTACGAAACCGTCCGGCCGTACAGCGACTTGGTCTGCGGCGTCTGCGGAGTGCCGTTCACGTTGATCGTGGAGAGGGTCCCGTAGAACTGGGCTTCCCAGGTGATGGTGGAGCCGGAGTTGTTGGTCAGTGTGGAGGCCGTCGTGCCGGTGTGCTTGAGCTTGAGGTCGTTGCCGCCGACCTTGAGATGGTCGATTTCCACCCACGGCACCTCAGAGGTCAACCGCGGGACGGTGGCCACCTTGTTGTGCGGGGCGTCCGGTTGCACCCCCATCATGCCGTCGATGGTGCTGCTGACCACCATGAACGAAATTTCCGGATATCCGTTCTTGTCGGCCATGAGCTTCTTGAGCCACGCCCAACCCTGCGAAGGACGGTTGTACTGGTAGTACATCTCCGGCAGATAGGAGGTCGCCTCGACATTCAGGTCGTCGTCGTTGGCGGCGATGAAGTCCAGGTAGTCGCCGGTCCTGGAGCCGTGGTCGCCCAG
Organism: Streptosporangium sp. NPDC048886; assembly: GCF_055586905.1. NCBI lineage: Bacteria > Bacillati > Actinomycetota > Actinomycetes > Streptosporangiales > Streptosporangiaceae > Streptosporangium > Streptosporangium sp. NPDC048886. Next base: position 28,052 of record NZ_JBVJHH010000019.1, on the reverse strand, counting down.
CCCCGCCAACATCATCAGGAAGCTGGCCTCATGCCCCCAACTGCTGTAACCCTTGCCGTCGGCGTCCTTGCCGCGGATGTAGCGGTTGGTCGCCGAATCCCACCAGTCCGTCTCGAAGTGGTCGCGTACCCGCTGAGCGCGGTCGGCCCACTTCGTGCTGTTGGCGTTGTCGCCTTTTTCCTTCAGGATCGCCGAATACGCGATCATCGACTGGTACTGGTAGCCCAGCGCATCGGCGGCGGAGACGAGATGTTCGTTCGGAAACTCGAAGAATGTCGCCGTGTATTCGCCAGGCTGCATCTTCGCGACCGGCTGCTCGCTGGCGGGATTCGCGTCGTTCCACGTCACCTCGTGGTTGGTCAGAAACGAACCCATGGTCGAGTCATAGTACGCCGAGAGGGTCGGATCGTTGATCCAGTTCTGGTTTCCCGTCCACTGGTACTGCTTGTAGGCCTTGGCCATCACGTTGAACGGCGACGGCAGTTCCCGAAACCCCGTGCCGTCGATGTAGTACATGCTCCCGTAGGAGCTGTGCGCCCAGAGCGGCCAGCCGTTCTGGCCCGGATCGTCGGCATCGCCGGCGAACGTCTTCAGCATGGCGAAGGTCTCGTCGTCCAGGCCGAGCGCGTGCGCGCCATCCGACTGATGGGCGATGTCCCTGTTATAGAAGGACTCCCGGTTCAGATAGGCGCCCCAGTAACCGGGCATCACCGTGGTGTGCGTGGGATCTTTCAGCCGCCACCACTCCGGTTCGTGCCCCATCATCGGGTTCCCGGGGTAGAACGTCATGCCCAAAGCCCGGTTCTTGCCCCAGGTGAAGCCCTCGTTCAGTGCCGCGTTCGGTGAATCGATACTCAGCGTGCTGGTCGGCGGCCCCACGTACTCCTGGATCGTGATCTTGTCGACGCGCGGTGTCTCGTTGGCGGACGCGGCCGTCAGCTTGACGGTGTCACCGTTGTTGAGCCTGACTTTGCTCGACGTATGGGTGTCGATGTTCGCGGGATCGGTGTAGTCGCGACCATTTCGCTGCGACGTGGCCCACGAATCCACGGTGGTGGAGTTCACCGCGAGCGTGTAGGTGACTCCACCCGCGGTTTTGCCGTTGTAGCGCGTGATGAGGTCGTAGGTGCCGGCGGCGCCGCTGAATGCCTTGGTGGCGGTGCTCGAATGGCCGGAAACGCCCTGGATGTAATTCACGGTCTCGACCGGCGCGCCGTTGAAGGTGTGTTCCACGCTGGCTGTCGTGAAGTTGGACAGCGCCATGCTCTCGGCCTCGACAACGTACGGCTCCGCCGCTTCGGCCGGTAATCCGGGGAGGGCGGATACGGCAAGGGCCGAAGCCAGCAAGGCCAGGAGCGCATGGGTGAGACGGCGCATCTGGAATCGATTCCTTTCGACGAGGAAGCCGGAGCGCTGCGTTGGAAGATGTTGAACTATGGGGCCTATTGAGTGCTTCACGAAGATCAATGTCAACAGTTGTTTAGTTGGACGAGGGCGGCTATCCTTCGCGCGCCCATGCGCGTATACGGGCGAGGCGGCCTGCCCTCGGCATGGAATGGCTCGATCGAGCGAAAATTTTCATTGAACTCTTGCAAGAGTGGGTGTAGCGTCCTGGCCAACATCACACCCCCACAGGAGTCACTCCATGGATTGGTAGAGGAAGAGGTAGATGGCCATAGGCCGGCGCGGGCCGCATGGCCGGCAGCGCCACCTGGACGAATAGCCGCAGCCGTCGGCGCGGCCGGCGGCCAACGGCTCCTTGGGCAGGGCCGACATGCTCTGCCGCATCAGGAAGATGCCGAACGGCAGCGCCAGGTTGGGCAGGATGATGGCCTGGTAGGCGTTGAGCCATTCCATGGCTGGCATCATCTTGAAAAGCGGCACCAGGGTGACCTGGGCGGGGACGACCAGGCCGAGCAGGAGTTCCTCGCCGTGGAACTCGTAGACTGCGGAGCCGTACTCTGCCAGCGCGCAGACCATTCCAGCGGCCAGGGTGTAGAGGCCGGAGTTGAGCAGGGAGTTGAGGATCGTACGGCTGAAGCCGACGCGCTCCTGCAGGGTGGCGATCGTGGCCATCACCACGGTCAGCAGGATGACCGGCTGCAGTCACGGCAGCGTGATGTGCCAGAAACACCGCCAGGCCCCGGCGCTGCCCATCATGGCCACGTCGTACTGGTCGCCGGGCAGTGCCTGCGGCCGCGAGAGGTAGATCATCGCGTTGTAGCCCACGTAGTGCCAAGCCAACGCCAGCCTGAGGGCGATGCGGGCCCAGAACTTGTCGGTCAGCCACGGGATGTCCATGCCGAGCGCCCAGTTGACCAGCTCGGACTGCGGGTCGAGCAGCACAGCGAAGAGCAGGCCGTAGGCGATCGGGCTGGTGACGATGGGCAGGAAGAAGCCGAGCCGTACGAACGAGCGGAACCGCAGTAGCGCCGGGTTGAACGCGACCGACAGGGCGAGCGCCAGGCCCAGCATGAGCGGGACCTGCACGGCCCGCAACGCCCTGCCGGCATCGATCATGATCTCCACCGCGTCCCGGTACGCGCGCGGCAACACCGCCACCTTCATGCCCGGCTGCCACGGCGGCACTGTCACCACACCAAGCGACGGCGGCCGCACCTGCATCGAGTCGGCCACGTCGGCGGCGTCGACGACCGCAGTATCACCTGCGGGCTCCTGGACCAGTTGGGCCGCCTCGCTCAAGATCTCCTCAACGGTCTCCCGCGTGATCAGCAGCCGTGACAACCGGTCCTGCTCAGCCTCCAGCCGTGACTCCAACCCGGCGATCCGCTGCCGGACCACAGCCTCCCGCCGCGCCGGCTCCTCCAGCAACGAACCCACTGTCACCACCGCCTCACACGCCTGCGCCCACGGTAGAAGACGGTTCCCCGATAAAATGGTCACGCCCATAAAGCCCAGCTCAGGCACTCACCGAGGACGAGCTACCCCCAAACCGGATGTGGTGCCGGTCTCCGATGGGGTCGGCAAGGTTGTCGCGGTCGGCCCCGGCGTCCGTACTGCGAAGATCGACGACAGGGTCACGGCCACCCTGTTCCCTAGCTGGCAGGACGGCCCGTTCGGCCTCCAGCACCTGCCGCAGCTGGGCGGCTCACTGGACGGCATGCTCACCGAGCTCGCGCTGCTCGACGAAAGCGCGCTCGTGCCGATCCCCGATCACCTGGCCACCGAGTACAGCGTCGGACGCTCCACCATCCACCGCATCGTCCACGGGCCAGAAACCTCCAGGTGGAGCGATCGCACGGCGAAGTCGGACGTCGCACTTCGCGCAAGATCGTTCTCAGCGCCAACGGCTGTTCCCGGGTTTCTCGACCCCGGTCTCCGTGGACGCAGAAGGCGCCAAGCGCCACGCTCCGGAGCCGAACATGATCGTGTTCGGCTAGGCTTGAGGTATGTTTTGACGCCCGCCCGGAAGTCGGGCACCCCCGTGACCTCCTTCGTATCCCGAGCAACCCGGAACCCACGAAGGAGACACCCGACATGAGCATGTCGATCCCCGACGCGTTCGCCGCGTCGTACGGTGAGAACAACGCGTCCGGCCGTGCCTGGATCGCCGGGTTGCCCCGGCTGGCCGCGGACTTCCTGGACCGCTGGACGCTACGGCCGGACGGCCCCGCAGAACACGGCATGGCCTCGCTCGTGCTGCCGGTGATCCGCACGGATGGTGCGCCCGCGGTGCTGAAATTCCAGCAGGTAAGCGAAGACAACGCCGGCGCCGCGCTCGGTCTGCGGGCATGGAACGGCAACGGCGTGGTGCACCTGCTCGACCACGACCCGGACACCGGCACCATGTTGCTGGAACGGCTGGACGCGGCCCGGCCGCTGTCATCGGTGGTTGACGACGATGCCGCCATGCAGATCCTCGCCGAGCTGATGGCGCGCCTGGTCGCGGTGCCCGCCCCACCCGGTCTGCGGCACCTGGCCGACATCGCCGCCGCCATGCTGGACCAGGTTCCACGCGCTGTACCGGCGTTGCGCGACCCGGCCGAGCAGCAACTGGTGCACACCTGCGCGTCCGCCGTGGCCGAATTGATCGGCGAACCCGGCGAGCGTCTGCTGCACTGGGACCTGCACTACGACAACATCCTCGCCGGGCAACGGGAACCATGGCTGGCCATCGACCCCGAACCGCTGGCCGGCGACCCCGGGTTCGACTTGTGGCCGGCGCTGGACAGCCGATGGGAGGAGGCGGTGGTGGCGACCGGCGACGTGACCCGCACGGTCCTCCGCCGTTTCGACCTCCTTACCGAGGTGCTCGGCCTGGACCGGCAGCGGGCGACCGGGTGGACGCTTGGCCGCATCCTGCAGAACGCGTTGTGGGACATCGAGGACGGCAAGACCACGCTGGAACCGGCCCAGGTCGCCCTTGGCATGACTCTGCTACGCCGTTGGGCGCCTACTCCGTAGCCCGCCTGGTCACCGGTGAAGCCCGGGTTCGTTGCGCCACGCCCCTGCTCAGAACGGTGAGTCACCCCGGCTGACGGACGAGGCGGCAGCAGGTCCGGGCGTCCGGGCGGGGAGAGTAACGGAAGCACGTAGGCTGGCGAGATGATCTACGTCAGCACGCCCCTCACCCGTGAGATACGCGAAGCCGTGGCCCTGACCTGGGGCGTCACGGGAGAGGGTGAGCGGTTGCACGGCGGAGAGGAATCCGCCGCCTACCGCCTCGACGGGCACGTCATCCGCGTCGGCCCGGCGTGGCGCGCCGCCGCCGAGTCGGAGTGGTGCCACACGATCGCCCGGCACGCCGCCGCCGGCCTCCCCGAGGCTGTCGCCCCGCTGCCGGCTGGCGAAGGGACGACAGTCGTCGTCGTGGGCGGCCGCCCGATCTCCTGCTGGCCGTATGTCGAGGGCGCCTGGCCGGACTCCGACATCCCGGCCCAACGCGAAGCCGGTGCCCGGCTGCTGGCCAGGCTTCACAGGTCCCTGGCAGACTTCCGGCCCGGCCCGCGCCCGGTGCCCGCCTTCCAGGAGTCCGGCCTGTACGGCGATCCGCCCCAGGACGCCGCCGAGCTGGACGACCCCGACCTGGACCGCTGGCTGGCCGCCTTCCACGCCGAGTATCCCGTGCGTCATCCCCTGCACGGCGACTTCTACACCGGCAACACCCTGGCCAGGGACGGCCAGATCGTGGCGGTTCTCGATTGGGACGAGACCTTCGTCGGCGCCCCTGAGCTGGAGCTGGCCGCCGCCGCCCTGGAGTGGGGCGACGACCTGGCCGGGCCGAGCAAGGAGTTCGTGGCCGCCTACCACGAGGCGGGCGGCACGGCAGCCCGCCTGGACGAGGAGTCGCTCGCTCAGCTCGTCAGGCACAAGCTCCGCAGGGAGTACGCCTACTTCCACAGAACCGTCCGCTCGGGGGTGATGCACGACGAGGAGGACGTCGAATACCACCGCGCCCGAGTAGAGCTGTTCCACCGGCTGCGCCCCTGACAGCGGCTGGCACAGACCCGGGAGCCCACGGACGGCGGCCACCGCAGCCACGACGTTTCCTGACATAACTAGGCGGTCAGGGAGGGGGGCGGCAGCCACCAGGTGGGCGGTCGAAGCCTGCCAAGTAGGGGAGATCCGGCGGGCGACGGTCAGCTTTGATCAAGTGTCTGTCAGGAAGGCCAGCGCGTCGGGGGCGAAGCGCTCGTCGGTGAATGTGCCGCTGTGGCTGCGGCCTGGGTAGACGACGAGTTGGGCGTCGGGGATGCCCTCGACTGTCTGACGGGCCAGTTCCAGCGGGTAGACGAGGTCCTTGCCTCCCTGGATCAGCAGCGTGGCAGCCTTGATGTCGTGCAGCCGGCCGCGCAGGTCGAAGCCGTCCTCGGCGTTGAGCACGGTGACGGCGTCGGTGTGGTCCTTCTGGCCGCTGTCCGACAGCCACAGCAGGCCTTTGAGCAGTCTCCGCCCGCCGGCCGATTCGGTGACGATCTCGGCCAGCGCGGGGCTTGGCCGCCTGCCTTGGCGTGCGCGTCCGATGTAGGCGCGCTGGGCTCGCTTGCCGACCGGGCCGAGAGTGCAGGCCGTGCCCACGAGGACCAGGCGGTCGACCAGGTCGGGGTGGTCGGCGGCGAGTTGCAGGGCGATGGAGCCGCCGGTGGAGACGGCCAGCATGTTCACCGGGCCTTCGAAGGTGGTTTTGATCGCTTGCGCATAGACGGCGGCGAGGTCGGGCATCGTCGTGGTCGGCGGCAGCCCTGGTGGGCGGTTGACGACGTAGACGGTGAAGTGCTTGGTGAACGGTCGTATCATCCGCATCGTGGACCAGCGCGCCAGGCCGGTCGGGCTGGCCGCTTGCGGGGTGTAGAGCAGGACGACCAGGGGCGCCCCTTCACCGGCCGACAGGTAGGGCAGGCCGTTCAGCATGTGGTGATCCCGTCTGTGACCGCGTCGATCAGGCGGTCCATCACCGCTGGGTAGATCTCGGCGCCCAGGTGTTCGGCATGCAGCGGGGTAAGCAGGACCGCGCGCAGGACGCCCAGCAGTATCTGAGGGTCGCCTTCCAGATGGGTGTCGAGGAACTGCAGCACGTCGACCATCGGGCCGCCCGCCGCGGCGGCCATGCGCTCAGGGGTGAGCTTGGCGGCGACGGTGGCCATTTCCTGGGGGTGGGACATCAAGCGGCGGTAGAGCGGGTTGACGTTGAGTTCGGCGACGGTGGCGTGCAGGAAGCGCCGCAGCGCGTCGCGGGTGTCGCTGCCGCGGTTGAGGCCTTCGTCGATCACGCGCCGCCGTACCTCCTCGCTCTGCCTCAGCATCGCCTCGAAGTACAGCTCCTCCTTCGAGGCGAAGAAGGTGTACAGCGAGCTCTTGGCGATGCCCGCGGGAGCGGTCAGCTCCTCCAGGGACGTCTTGCGCAATCCTTGGGTCGAGAAGAGGCGGGTGGCGGTGTCGAGCAACTGTTCGGTGATCCGCAACCGCTCTTCCGCGGAGAACGCCGGCGGCACAATGCCTCCATATGAACAGATCAGTTTTTTGTTCACAGCGTAGCACGCGGCGGGCAGCCCCGCCGGGCGGCCTCAGAGCGCCCGCAGGAAGCGCGCCGCGATGGGCGCGGCCGCCTCCGCGCCGCTCCCGCCGTTCTTCACCAGGACGGCGAAGGCGGTCTTGCCGCGGTAGCCGACGAACCAGGCGTGCTCCCGTCCGCCCCCTCCCACTTCGGCCGTCCCCGTCTTGCCCGCCGTACCCGCCGGGAAGGGAACGGCCGAGGCGGTGCCGGCCGTCACGACCTCCCGCATCATCGTGCGCAGGCCCGCGGCCACGCCCGGCGGCAGCGGGACCGCCTCGCCGGTCCGCACCGGCAGCCTCGCCATGATCGGCTGGTGCCAGGCGCCGTCCCGCACGGCGGCGGCGGCCAGGGCCATGCAGAGCGGGCTGGCCACCACGGAGTTCTGGCCGATGGCGTCGGAGCGGAGCCCGTCGAGGTCCGTGTGCGGTCTGATCTCGCCGCAGACCCCGGGGCCCTTGAGGTCCTTGTTGAACCCGAACAGCTCGGCGGCCCGCACCAGGCCGCCGTCGGACAGCAGGCGGATCGACTGCTCGACGAAGGTCGTGTTGCAGGAGGCCGCGAAGGCGCCGCTCAGCGTGAGGGCCCCGGGAATGCCGGATCCTCCCGCGTTGGTGACCTCCTGGCCGTTCGGGGGCGTGTAGGTCGCCGGGCACGTCACCGGCGAGTCCGGGGTGAGGCCGCCGGCGAGCAGCGCGGCGGCGGTGACCACCTTGAACGTCGAGCCCGGCGGGTAGCGGCCGCGGATGGCGGCCTGGCCGCCCAGCTCCCGGCCCAGCCGGTCGGCGACCGCGAGCACCTCGCCGGTGTCGGTCCGGACGGCGACGATCGCCGCGGGCCGGTCCACGCCGTCCAGCGCCCGGGCCGCCGCGGCCTGGACCGGCCGGGAGAAGGTGGTGCGGACCCTTTCGACGGCCGGCGGCGCGAACGCCGTCAGCTCCCGTGCCGTCCCGTCCGCCTGGACCGCCTCCAGGACGTAGCCGCTGTCGGTCTCGTCCAGGTCGGCCCCCAGCATGTCGAGGTAGCGCTCGGCCCCGCTGTCGCGCGGGAAGCGCGCGCCGGAGCGGGTGACCAGCTCGGCCGCGGGCGCCGGAGTCTCCCTGAGCCGGATCCGCCCGCCGTCCTTCAGCGCCGGGTGGAGCGTCTCCGGCGCCCAGAGCACCTTCCACCGCCCCTCCCGCAGGGCCAGCCGCAGTGTCGAGGAGAACGGCCAGGCCCCGAGGTCCTTGATCTCCCTGACTCCCTGGAAGGGCAGCTCGGCCGACCGGTCCCCCTGCCGCCTCAACGTGCCCGGCGTCAGCTCCAGCGTCTCGATCTCCAGATCCCGGGCGAGGGCGCGGTGCCGCTCGGCGAAGTCGGCGGGCCGGTCGGCGACCAGGCGGCCCATCGCGCCGATGTCGCTGTTCTCCCAGGCCGTCAGATAGGCCAGCGCCGTCTCCTCGGGGCCGGCCACCTTGCGCCCCTCCGCCTCCCTCGGGCGGACCAGCACGTAGACGCCGGCGGCGATGACGGTGAGAACGACGATGATGAGTGTGAGGACCGCTCGACTACGCATACGGTTTCTCCCAAGGGTGTCCCCCGGGTTGTTGTATATCAGAGGAAAGAGGATCAAAGGTGATGGTCAGGCGGGAACCGCGAGGGCCGATGCCAGGCCGTTATCCGGTGACCTTCGGCGAGGTGGAGCTCCTGGGGGATCTCGACCGGCCCTCCGGCTGGGTGATCTCCAAGGATGGCGTGCCCCAGTCCTACGTGGACCTGGAGGATCCGACCTACCTCGACTTCGAATACGTCCGGCTGATGGCCACCGTGATCGACCTTCTCGACGAGGGCCCGCTCGACGCCGTGCACGTGGGGGGCTGCGCCTGCACCCTGCCCCGTTACGTGGCGGCGACCCGCCCGGGGTCGCGGCAGACCGTCGCCGAGCCGGACGGCGGCCTCGTGCAGCTCGTCAGGGACCAACTCAGGCTGAAGTCGGTGCCGCGGCTCAAGGTGAAGATCCTTGACGGCCGTACGGCGACCGCCGGGCTCCAGGACGGCTCGGCCGACCTGGTCGTGCTGGACGCCTTCAGCGGCGCCACGATGCCGCTCGACCTGGCCACCTCCGAATACATGGGCGACGTCGCCCGTGTCCTGCGCCCCGCCGGGACCCTGCTGGTCAACATCGCCGACGGCAAGGGCCTGGCCTTCGCGCGCCGGGTGCTCGCCACCGTGGGCCGCGTCTTCCCCCACATGGCCCTGCTCGCCGACCCCGGCGTCATGCGGGGGCGCCGCTTCGGCAACCTGATCGTCGCCGCCTCCCGCACCGGCCTGCCCCTCACCGGCCTGGTCCGCCGGGCCGCCGGGGGCCTCACCCAGGCCCGGTGCGTCTACGGGGACGACCTGACCAGGTTCGTCGCCGGAGCGCCCCCGCTCAACGACGGCGACCCCGTCGTCGTGCCCGTCCCGCCGCCGGCGGTGTTCGGCTGAGCGCGGCCGGACCGCACGGCCGTCAGCCGGGCGCCGGCACCCAGGCGCGCAGGCGCGTGCCCTCTCCCGGGCTGCCGGTCAGCTCCAGTCCCCCGCCGAGCGCGGCCATCCGGTCGGCCAGCGGGCCCAGCCCCCCGCGGCCGGTCAGCGCCGGGTCGAAGCCCTTCCCGTCGTCCGAGACGACCGCCTGGAGCCGCCCGCCGGCCTGCGCCAGCCGTACCTCGATCCGGGAGGCCGCGGCGTGCTTGAGCGCGTTGGCGATCGCCTCGCTCACCGCGAAGTAGAGCGCGCCCTCGATCTCGTCGGGGAAGCGCCGTGCCCGCAGCACCGCGTCGGCGGCCACCATCGTCGCCACCGGCAGCCGCGAGCAGCGCTCCTCGACCGCCTCCACCAGGCCGCCCTGGCTGAGCACGGACGGGTGGATGCCCGCCGCGAGCTCCCGCAGGTCGGTGAGGGTCTGCCGGGCCTGCTCGCGCAGGAGCGCCAGGCTGTCGGGACCGCCGCCCGTCGCCCGGGCCAGCTCCAGCCCGGCGATCAGCGCCACGAGCTGCTGCTGGACCCCGTCGTGGATGTTGCGCTCGATCCGCCGCCGCTCGGCCTCCTCGGCGTTGACCAGCCGGGCCGCCAGCCCCGCGCTCTGGATCGCCAGCCCGATCGGCACCGCCAGCGCCCGCAGGAGGCGCCGGTCCTCGGTGGTGAAGCGCCCCACCGTCCTGGGGCCGCACGCGATGCGCCCCAGCCCGGCCGGCACGCTGAGCACGGCCTCGCCGTCCTCCTCCCCCGCCACCACCCGCGTGCCGTCGGCGAGCTCGACGGCGGCCCACCGGGTCTCCAGCCCGGCCTGGACGGCCCCGGCCAGCCTGCCGAGCTGCTCCACCGGCTCCGCCTCCTCCAGCGCCGGGCCGAGCTCGGTCAGCAGCTCATCCACCGTGGGCCGCAGGTCGAAGACCAGGAAGAGCCGGGAGCCCCTGATCCCCACCCTGACGTCGAGGAGGTTGTGCCGGAAGACCGCCGCCGCGATCACGGCGGGCAGCGCGGCCGTGGCGCTGATGACACCCACCCAGACGGCCGGGCTGTATTCCCCTGCCTCGAAGGCGGAGGGGGCCATCAGCACGAACCCGCCCAGGGCGCCCACGGTCCCGGCGACCATCCAGCGGAGCCGGCGTCGCTCGGTGGAGGCGCTCCGCCGCCAGCGGACGATCAGGGAGATCAGTACGGCCAGCGCCACCAGGAAGGTCACGAGCTGTCCCAGGCCGCCCACGGCGGCGACGACCAGCCCGGCCGTCCCGCTGAGCCCGAGCGGGTTGCCGCCCGGGAAGGTGGAGTAGTAGAGCTCGTCGGGAGACAGGAGGACACCCACCCAGTGCGCGGTGACGGCCGCCGCGGCGATCCAGGCGACGGCCCGCCAGCGGCGCGAGGGCAGGCGCCCGTCGGGGAACATGATGGGGATGAAGACCCAGGACAGCCCGTAGAAGACGGTGAACAGCGAGGCGAGCACGGCGGCGACGCCGGCCAGCGGGCCCTGGCCGATACCTTCCCGCAGCAGCAGGCTGGTGCCGAGCGCGCCGAGGCCCAGGCAGTCCGCGGTGGCCAGCAGCAGCCAGCCGTAGACGTTGTCGGGACGCCGGTCCGCGATGAGCCAGCCGATCGCGGGCAGGGTCAGGCACACCACGATGAACAGCCACTGGCTGAACGGCGCGGGCAGGCCGGTCTCCAGCAGGCCGCCCGCGACGATCGCGGCCGCGGCCACCGCGGCCGCCGCCGCGGCGAGCACACGGGAGGAGGTCGCGGCAGTCATGAAAGGGAGCGTGACCTGCCGCAGAAGTCTCCGTCTATGGGGTTGTCCGCACATCCGTTGCAGTTTGCCGCACCCCGCGGGACGGAGGGTGGCCGGGTGTCGCGGCCGCGCGGCCCTGCCTAGTTTGGGATCAAGGCCACCGGAGAGGTGGTGACGTCCCCGGTCCGACAGGAGCTTTCCGTGCGACTTCCGTTCAGACAGGCACGCATCCTCGCCCTCGCCCTCGCCACCGCGGCCGCGCCGCTGGCGGTGCTCGCGGCCGGTGGGCAGGCCGCGGCGGCCGTCTCCGCCGCACCGGTGGTCGCCGCGGCTCCGGTGATCCCCGACAGCCCGGCCGGCCGGCAGCTGAGCTGGTTCCTCGACGCCGTGCCCAGGGCGCCCATCGCCGAGAGCGAGCTGCAGGACCACCTCAGCGCGAAATTCCTCAAGACGGTCCCGCCCGCCGACTTCAACGCCTTCACCGCGCAGCTCAAGGGGCTCACGCTGGAGAAGCTGACCACCGTCAAGCCCGACCTCCTGGTCGGACCGGTGACCGTCGCCGGGCAGAAGTTCGTCCTCACACTGGCCGTGGACGGCGACGGGAAGATCGACTCGCTGCGGATCGCCCCCGAGGACGTACCCATCCCCCCGGTCCCCGGGAGCTGGAGCGAGCTCGACACCCGGCTGCGCAAGGTCGCCCCCGAGGTCGGCTTCCTCGCCGCCGAGATCGACTCCCGGGGCCGATGCAGGATCGTCCACTCCGTGGCGCCGGACCGGCCGCGGCCGCTGGGCTCGATGTTCAAGTTCTACGTGCTGGGCGCGGTGGCCGAGAAGATCCGCGACGGCAAGCTGAGCTGGGACGGCAAGCTCACCATCAAGCCCGAGTGGAAGAGCCCGAGCCAGGGAGGCCTGTTCGAGCGTCCCGACAACAGCACCACCACGGTCCACGAGGCCGCGAAACTGATGATCTCGATCAGCGACAACACCGCCACCGACATCCTCATCCACACCGTCGGACGCAAGGCCGTCGAGGCCAAGGTGCGGCAGTGGTCCGGCCACGCCAAGCTGAACATCCCCTTCCTCACCACCCGGGAGCTGTTCCTGCTCAAGGGGGTGAACTATCCGGAGCAGGCCAGGTCCTACCTCGCGCTCAGTCCCGCGAAGAAGCTCGCCTACCTGGAGGGAACGGTCGCCAAGCAGTCGCTGTCGGACATCAAGTACTGGACCAAGCCCCGCGAGATCGACACGCTGGAGTGGTTCGGCTCCCCGCGTGACGTCTGCCGCGCCTACGCCGGCCTGACCGCGCTGAACTCCAAGCGGCTGCACGAGACGCTGTCGGCCAACGACGGCAGCCTCGGTCTCGACCCCGCGAAGTGGTCGGCGACCTGGTTCAAGGGCGGCTCCGAGCTCGGCGTGCTGGACCTGGGCTACCTCGCCCGCCCCGCCGGGAAGGCCGGGAAGTCCGGGAAGTCCTATGTCGTCACCACGCTGACCAGCGACCCCCGGACGGTGATCGACGAGAACACCGCCGCCCCGGAGCTCATCTCGCTGAGCCGGGGCGCGTTCGCCCTGTTCAGGACCCGATGATCCGGTGACCGCCGGGACCTGACCCGGCCGGCTCCGAGGCCGTGGCGCGCTCCGCGTCACGGCCTCGCCCCCTGCGGAATAGTTGAAGAATCAACTGAGTTGGTACCAGCGAGTCTCGCAGGAAGGAGCCCGATATGCCCGCCGTGACCGTAGAGAACCCGTTGACCCTGCCCCGGCTGACCCAGCCGCTCGACGCCGTGCGCGAGCGCGAGGTGCTGGCCGTGACCACCGCGCCCAGCGGATTCGAGGGCGAGGGCTTCCCGGTGCGCAAGGCGCTGGCGACGATCAAGCCCCAGTATCTCGACCCGTTCATCATGATGGACCAGATGGGCGAGGTGGAGTACGCGCCGGGTGAGCCCAAGGGCACTCCCTGGCACCCGCACCGGGGCTTCGAGACCGTCACCTACATGATCGACGGCGTGATGGACCACGCCGACTCCCACGGCGGCGGCGGCACGATCTCCGACGGCGACACCCAGTGGATGACCGCCGGCGGGGGCATCCTGCACAAGGAGGCTCCCCCGGAGTGGCTGGTCAACCAGGGCGGCCTGTTCCACGGCATCCAGCTCTGGGTCAACCTGCCGGGCAGCCAGAAGATGGTCGCGCCCAACTACCAGGACATCGGCAGGTCCAACGTCGTCCTGCTCAGCAGCCACGACGGCGGGGCGCTGGTCCGCCTGATCGCCGGCGAGGTCGGCGGCTTCACCGGCCCCGGCAGCACCAGGACGCCGATCACCCTGCTGCACGCCTCCCTCAGCCCCGGCTCCCGCCTCACGCTGCCCTGGCGCAAGGACTTCAACGCCCTCGCCTACGTCCTGTCCGGACGGGGCTCGGTCGGCGCCGACCGGCAGCCCATCGAGTCTGGCCAGCTGGCGGTCTTCGACGGCTTCGGCACCCTGCCGGGCCTCGGCACCGACGGTGAGACCGTCACCGTCTCGGCGTCGGCGACCCAGGAGAGCCGCAGCCCCAACCTGGAGGTCATCGTGCTGGGCGGCCGCCCGATCGGCGAGCCGGTCGCGCACTACGGCCCGTTCGTGATGAACACCCAGGAGGAACTGGTCAAGGCCTTCGAGGACTACCAGGCCGGCCGCCTGGGCACCATCCCCGCCGCTCACGCCTGAGCGGCGGCCAGGTCCAGGAAGAGGGCGGAGGACCAACCGAAGCCGCTGGTCGCGCGGGCCGCACGGGCGCCGGTGAGCGGGTTCCAGTATTCGTACAGGCCGCCACCGGCGTTCACCATGTCCAGGGTCCGCCTGGTCAGCTCGTCGGCGACCTCGGCGTGGCCCGAGCGGCGCAGACCCTCGATCAACAGGTAGTTGACGTTGAGCCAGACCGGGCCGCGCCACATGGCGTCGGGGTCGAAGGCCGGGTCGTCGAAGGCGACCGTGGGCACCGGGCGCTCGGCCCAGAAAGCCGGGGAGAGCAGGTCGGCCACCAGCCGCCCGGCGATCTCCTCGGGGAGGCGGCCGGTGAACAGCGGCATCAGCTCCAGCGGGGTCCGGGTGGCCACCTCCACCTCGCCCGCCCGCGCCCCCGCCGCCCCGGCGGCGTTCCCCGGCGCGCGGACCTGTCCGGTGACCTTCTCCTGCGTCCCCGCCTCCGCAGCGACCTTCGCCGACGGCGCCACCACGGCGGTCGGCCGGGCGGTGGCGTCCGGCGCCGCCGTACGGCGGGCCGCCTTCGACAGGGTCACGAAGCGGCTGCCGTTCCAGCGCCTGGCCACCAGCAGCTCGACGTGCTCGGCCGCCCGCTCCCGCCAGAGCCGCGCCTCCCCGGTACGGCCCAGCGCCTCGGCGATGTCGCCCAGCCGGTCGGCCTGCAGAGCCAGGTAGGAGTTGAGGTCCGGGGGTTCGGCCCGGGGACCGTGGTCCCAGATCGGGCTGTCGTCCAGACCGGAGGAGTAGGGATGGAGATACTCGGCCAGCCCGTCGCCGTCGGGGTCGGAGACGGTCAGCCACCACTCGTGCGAGCGGGCGATCGGCCCGTAGACCTCGGCGAGGAAGTCCAGGTCCGGGGCCACCTCGTGGATCTTCCAGACGGCCCAGGCCGTCAGCGGGGGCTTGGTGACCGGGACGACGCCGCCGATCGGCTCGGCGGCCCCTTCCGGACGCCCCGGGTCCTCCCCCCGCGCCCCGTCGACCGGCTCGGCTCCGCCGACCGGCCGGGCGCCCTCGGAGTCCGCCCCTCCCGCCTGGCCGACGTGCTGGGCCAGGCGGATGTGGTCGGAGCGGGGCAGGTCGGTGGTCTCGGCGAGCACGCCCAGGTCGTGGACCACGTCGGGGATGAGGCCGTCGGGACGCTGGTGGTCGAGCAGGATGCGGATCTGGTCACGGGCCAGCTCGGGATCGGCGTGGCGCAGGGCGACGGCGTGGAAGTAGGAGTCCCAGTTCCAGATGCCGACATATCCGAACTTGGATGGGACAACTCCCTCCCGGCCGCCCGCGGAGCCGATGGGCAGCAGGTTCACGCCGAGCGTCCACCACGCCTGCTCGGCCCGCTCCCGCAGCCCCTCCGGCACGGCCGGCATCCGGCCGGACCACTCCCGCCAGCGGCGCGCTGCGCTCTCCAGCAGGGCGGCACCGTCGTACGGTCGCGCCTCCCCCACCAGCACGCGGGCTCCGTCGATCTCCACCGCGCCGCCGTCCCAGACCGCGCGGGCCCCCGAACCGGTCAGCACCAGCGTCTCGGCGTCGGCGAAGACCAGGTCCACGCCTCCCTCGAAGGAGACGCGGTCGGCGCGCGCCTGCCGTACGGGCAGCTCCGCACCGCCGGAGAACACCCGCAGGCCAGTGAGCACGGTCGTCTCCGACAGCCGGGTCTCGTACTCGGCGCGGGCGATCCAGAGCGAGCCGTCATCGGCGGCCATCACCAGCAGCCGGGAGCCGCGCTCGGTGAAGGGCCGCTCGCGAAGGTCGAGCATTGTCAGCGTCCTCCCAGGCCGGACATGGCCATGCTGTTGAGGATGCGCCGCTGGCCGATCAGGAAGGCGATCATCATCGGGATGACCGAGATGGCCGAGGCGGCGAGGATGAGGTTGTAGTCGGTGGCGCCGTGCTGCCCGGCGAACTGACTGACCAGCAGCGGCACGGTGGCCAGCTCCGGCGAGTTCAGGAAGATCAGCGGGAAGAAGAAGCTGTTCCAGCTCGCCAGGAAGACGATGATGCCGAGCGCGCCCATACCGGGTCTGACGTTGGGCAGCACGACCCGCCAGAAGATCGTCCAGCGACCGGCGCCGTCGAGGCGGGCGGCCTCCTCCAGCTCGATCGGGACCGCCCGGATGAACTGCCGCAGCAGGAAGACCGCGAAGGGATTGACGAAGCCGGGCACGATCAGCGCCAGGTGGGAGTCGATCCAGCCGAGCTTCGACAGCATCAGGTAGAGCGGGACGATGATCACCTGTTGTGGCACCATCTGGGTCGCCAGGAACAGGCCGAACAGCAGGCCGGAGCCGCGGAAGCGGATCCGGGCGAAGGCGTAGGCGGCCATCGCGGAGGTGATCAGGGTGAGGACCACGTTGACGACCGCGATGTAGAAGCTGTTCCAGTAAGCCTGGGCGAAGGGCAGCGCGCCGAACGCGTCGGGATAGTTCTGCGCCCGCCAGGGGTTGGGCAGCCAGTCGAGCGGAGAGTTGATCATCTGGTGCGCGCCCTTGAACGACGTCAGCAGCATCCAGACGAACGGGAACAGCATCACCAGCCCGCCGGCGACGAGCGTGGCGTGCAGGGCGACCTGGCCCAGCCGGCGGGGGACGGGGACGCCGGAGGGGCGGGGGATCACAGCCATCGACGTATCCCCTTAGGAGTCGTAGTGGACGAAGCGCTTCTGCACTCCGAACTGGACGAGGGTGACGAGCAGCGTCAGCGCCAGCAGGATCAGCGCGGCGGCGCTGCTCATGCCGAACTCGAACTTCTGGAAACCCAGGTCGTAGACCTGGTAGACGATCGTGCGGGCGCCGTCGTTGTGGTCGGGGTTGACCAGCACGTAGATCTGGTCGAACGCCTGGAAGGAGCTGATCACCGCGACCACGGTGGAGAAGAAGATGGTCGGGGAGATCATCGGCAGCGTCACCGACCGGAAGATCCGGACCGGGCCGGCGCCGTCGATACGGGCGGCCTCCGTCAACGACGGCGGGATGGTCTGCAGCCCGGCCAGGAAGATCACGACGTTGAGGCCGAGCGAGGACCAGACGGTCACGATCGCGATGGCCACGATGACCCAGTCCGGGTCGTCCAGCCAGTTGGGCAACGTGATCCCGAACCAGTCGTGGACGGTGCTGTTGAGCACGCCGTAGTCGCCGCTGGCCAGGATGACCTGCCACATCACGGCCACCGCGACCGAGCTGGTCACCACCGGCATGAAGTAGACGACCCGGTAGAACGTCTTGCCCCGGACGTTGTTCAGCGCGATCGCGACGAGCAGCGCGAGCACCAGGCCCACCGGGACGGTCAGGACGGCGAGTTTGACGGTGTTCCAGACGGCTGTGCCGAAGTCGGGGTCGGAGAGCTGGGCGGCGAAGTTGTCGAAGCCGACCCAGGACATCTCACCCAGCCCGTCCCACTTCATGAACGCGAGCGCGATCGCGAACCCGAGCGGGAGGACCAGGAAGGCGAGCAGGCCGAGGACCTGCGGGGCGAGGAAGAGCGCGGCCCACCAGCCGTCCCGGCTCCGCACGCGCGTCGTCGCGCGCGCGGGCCGGGGTTTGGCGGCGGGGCGCGCCGAGGTGACGGCGCCCACGGCCGCTATCCGAGCTTGCCGTCGACGAGGGACTGGAGCTCGGTCATGCCCTGCTCGAAGGCGACCTTGCCGGTCCAGACCTTCAGCAGGTGGTCGTTGATGTCCTTGGTGAGGCCGGGCACCGCGACCTCGTCGGAGTAGTTGGCGAAGCCGGTGTCACGGACGTCCAGGAACGTCTGGGCGTGCGCGGGGTAGCCGCCCTCCAGCACGACCTGCTCGGCGCCCTTGATCGAGGGGACCGCGCCGCCGTTCTTCAGGCGCAGGAGCTGGCCCTCCTTGCTGACGAACTCGGTCAGGAAGGTGAAGGCCTCCTTGGCGTTCTTGGAGTCCTTGTTGAGCGCCAGGTAGGAGGCCGCGACCGCGCCGGGCATCGGCTGGCCGGTCTCCGACGGGAACGGCACGATGTCGTAGTTGGGCAGGTCGCCGCCCTTCTTCACCACGTCGATCATCCACCGGCCACCGGCGAAGAACCCGGCCTTGCTCCGGATGAACTGGGTGTTGGCACCGTTGCTGGCGGGCAGCACGTCCGCCGACAGGAAGGTCTTGTCGGCGTAGCCCTTGGCCAGGGTCTGCAGGGCCTCGCGCGACTTGGGGTCGGTGGTGGCGACGAACTTGCCGCCGTCCCACACCTTGCCGCCGAAACCGCTGATGACGCTGTAGGTCGAGCCGTACCAGTTCCAGAAGATCGAGCCGGCCTTGCCGGCTGCCTTGAGCTTGGCGTTCATCTCGAGGTATTTGGCCATGGTCCACTTGCCGGCCGCGTTCAGCTCGGCCGGGTCCTCGGTGATCCCGGCCTCCTTGAGCGCCTTCTTGCCGTACCAGAGCACCTCGGGATTGGTGTCGTTCGGGACGCCGTAGATCTGGCCGTCCTTCTTGGCCCCGCCGTAGATGCCGTCGAAGAAGTCTTCCGGCTTGCTCTTGCTGTCCGGGCCGGCGAGCTTGTCGTTGAGCGGGGCGAGCACCCTGGCGGCGACGAACTTGCCGACGTTGTCGTCACCGACGAAGAAGACGTCGGGCGCGGTCTTGGAGGTGAGCTGGGTCAGGAGCTTGGGGTGGTAGTCCTCGTACCTGGGGACCGTCTCCATCTTCAGCACGATGTTCGGGTGGCGCTTCATGAAGTCGTCGTTGAAGCCCTTGTAGAGCGCGACGTCCTCGGCCGAGCCCCAGGTCGACCACCGGATGGTGACCTTCCCGCCGGCGGCCGGGCCACTGGCGGTCGAGCCGCCGTTCCCGCTGCAGGCGGCGGTGGTGAGCAGTGCCAGGGCCGCTGCGGCCATGGCCTTCTTGGAAATGGGGAAAGACACGGTGTGCCTCCTGGGGGTGGGATTTTCGGGGGGTGGGTTAGGCGAGTCCGCCACCGTCGACGACCAGGGCCGCGCCGGTGACGTAGCTGGCGGCGTCACTCGCCAGGAAGAGGACGGCCTGGGCGATCTCGTCCGGGGTGCCGGAGCGGCCCATCGGGCGGTCGGCGGCGTCGGCGGCGAAGGCGGCCCAGTCCTCCGAGAGCTGGCGGGCCTCCTCGCGGAGCATCGGGGTGTCGGTGTCGCCGGGGTTGACCGAGTTGACGCGGATGCCGGCCTTGGCGTGGTCGATGGCCAGGGCGCGGGTCATGTTGACCACGGCGGCCTTGGACGCGCAGTAGGAGATGGCGTTGCCGCCGCCCTTGAGGCCCCAGCCGGAGCCGGTGTTCACGATCGAGCCGCCGTCCTTCATGGCGGGGATCGCGTGCTTGCACATGAGGAAGACCGAGCGGACGTTGACCGCCATGACCCGGTCCCACTCGTCGGCCGTGATGTCCAGGGCGGTGGTCCGGCGGATGATCCCGGCGTTGTTGAACAGCACGTGCAGGCCGCCGAAGGTCTCCACCGCGGTCCGCACGGCGCGCGCGCAGTCCTCCTCCGCGGCCACGTCCGCCGTGACCGGCACGGCCCTGCCGCCCTCGGCCTCGATCTCCCCGGCCACCGCCGCGGCACCGGGGCCGTCGAGGTCGGCGACCACGACGGCCGCGCCCTGGCGGGCGAACAGCAGCGCGGTGGCCCGGCCGATGCCGGAGGCACCGCCGGTGACGATGGCGACCTTGTCAGTCAGGGTGGTCATGCCGGGAACTCCTCAGTCGCGGAACGGATCCGGTACATCGCGCTCTCGCGATATCCGGTGATGACGGAGACGTGACCGCCGACCAGGGCGTCCGCCTCCGGGTCTCCGGTGTCGGCCAGCAGCGGGCGCCCGCCGAGGCCGGCGAGCTTCTGCTGGGTGGCCAGGACGGTCAGCCCTCCGGAGGTCATGATCTTTTTCAGTACGGCGGGGCTGATCTGCTGGTTGCCCCGGCCGAGCACGAACCCCTGGCCCCCGATCACCGAGACGACGGCGTGGGTCTCGCCCCCGCCGGCGAGATCGAGAAGCTCCCGCTCGGTCACGTCGGCGGCGACCAGCTCGCCGTCCTGGACCACGTCCACGCCGAGCAGCGTGGTGGCCAGGCCGAGCCGGCGGCCGACGGCCATGGTGGTGGCGCCGGGGCCGAGGACGTAGCGGACGCCGGGCCGCATCCGGGCCACGACCTCCCGGGCGATGCTCTCGGCCGACCCGGGGGCGGCCGAGGACGACCCGACCTTGCGGCCCGACAGCCGCGCCCTGGCGGCGGGCACGCGCAGGGTGCCGTAGAGCCGGGGACCGACCCGGCCCCGCCGGTAGGTCTCCTCGTCGAGGTCCACCACCTCGGCCTCGGCCGTCCGCCCGTCGAACTCGGCGGCCGTCGCCCCCGCCGTGGCGGGGCTGAGCGCGAAACAGCCGGAGTAGACCTTCACCCCCGCCGGGACGCCGAGCACCGGGCAGGACGGCGAGCCGTCGAGCACGTCCCTGGCGGTGCCGTCGCCTCCGGCGAACAGCAGCAGGTCGACGTCCTTCATGGCCTCGACGGCCGCCACCGTGTCCCGCGAAGACGACGGGTCGCCGGGGACGAGCCGCAGCAGCTCCGGGACCGCCCCGGCCGCCCGCGCGCTGTCCTCGCCCATCGACCCCGCGACGGTGCGGATCCGCGTGCCGGGACGCCGGGCCAGCAGGGTCCGCACGGCCTGCGCCGCGCGGTCGCCGGCCCCGGGGCGGGACCCCCGGGCCAGGGCCTCCCGCTGGACGTCGGCACCGTCGCTGCCCTTGAGACCGGCCGGTCCGCCGATCCCCGCGACCGGGTTGACGATCAGCCCGACCGTGAGGACCTCTCCGCCCGCGGGCACGGGCGCCGCCGGGGCGGCGGGAGACGGGGCGGAGGCCGCCGGTCCCGGGAGGACCCGGGACGCGGCGGGGGGCGTCGGCCGGTCAGCGGTCATGCCAGGTGCTTACGGGTGTAGGCGCGCCAGGTGGGCGACCACTGCTTGGGGTCGTCCAGTGACGTCTGATCGATCTTGTGGACCGTCTGGTTGTAGGGGGCGCCCTTGACGTGCTCGGGGTCGCGGCGGGCCTCGTCGGCGACGTGGGCGAGGATCGCGGCGTACTCGTCGAGGTCCTCCTTGGAGTACGACTCCGTCGGCTCCAGGGTGAAGGGCTCGGGGACCAGGTAGGGGTGGTGGCTGGTCCAGTAGTGCACGCCGAAGTCCGCGGCGCGGACGCCGATCTCCTCCGAGTGCACGCCCGTCTCCTCGAACAGCCCCTGCCAGGAGTAGCGGACCTGCTCCAGGCGCTTCTCGCCCCAGGGCGCCGAGGCGCCGGGGATGCTCAGGATCTTGTGCATCAGGTAGTTGTTGTTGAGCACCGCGGTCTCGGCGACCTCGCGCAGGCCCTCGGCTCCCAGCGCCATGACCCAGGCGTAGGCGCGGACCACGTTCGGGGTGACGCCGAGGAAGGGGCGCATCTTGCCGACCGACTGCGGGCGGTCGGCGTCGAGGTGATACCTCGACCCGTCGAACTCCACGGTCGGGCCGGGCAGGAACGGCGCGAGCCGCTCGGAGACGCCGCTCGCCCCGCCCGCCGGACCGCCGCACGAGTGCGGGGTGGAGAAGGTCTTGTGCAGGTTGAAGTGGCACAGGTCGAACCCGGCGTCGGCGGCGCGGGTGATGCCCAGGATGCCGTTGGCGTTGGCCTGGTCGTAGCAGGCCAGGCCGCCGGCCCCGTGCACCAGGGAGACGAACTCCTCGATGCGCGGGTTGAAGATGCCTGTGTCCTCGGGATTGGTGATCATCAGGGCCGCGGTGCGGGGGCCGACGGCGGCGCGCAGGGCCTCGATGTCGGGGTAGCCGTTCTCGTCGGGCATCAACGTGATGACCTCGTACCCGGCGGTCTTGGCGCAGGCCGCGTTGGACGGGTGGGAGAACATCGTGGTGATGACCTGGTCCCGCTGCCGCCCCTCGCCGCGCGAGGCGTGGTAGGCGCGGATCATCGCGATGTTGGCGTAGATCGCCGCCGACCCGGAGGCGGGCTGGAGCGAGACCCGGTGCATCCCGGAGATCTCGGCCAGGATCTTCTCCAGCCGCCAGTAGACCTCCAGGACGCCCTGCACGGTGTCGTCGGGCTGGAGCGGGTGGAGCTCGGCCACCTTGGGGTCGTTGACGAAGCGGTCGTTGACCTTGGGGCTGTACTTCATGGTGCAGGTGCCCTGGCCGACCGCGATGGCCTGGTCGACACCCAGGTTCTCCTGCGACAGCCGGACGTAGTGCCGCAGCACGTGCAGCTGCGACATCTCGGGCAGCTTGGGCGGCTCGGCCCGCCGTACCGAGGCGGGCAGCTCCACCGCGGGCACCCCCGCGGCCGGTACGGCGATGCCCCGGCGGCCGGGACGCGACTGCTCGAAGATGATCGGCTCGTCCCAGCGAGCCTGGTGGAAGCGGCGCAGCGGCGGCTTGGGCGCCACCGGCAGCTCCGCGAACGACTCTCCCGCGTGCCCACTCACGACAGTTCCTCCTGTACGGCTGCCGCCAGCCGGTCGATGTCGTCCTTGGAGTGCCGCTCGGTCACGCAGACCAGCAGCGTGCGGTCGTCCAGCCGGACGCCGCCGAAGATGCCGCGCTCGCGCAGCGCGGCCAGGAGCCCGTCGGAGGAGGGCACCTCGATCGCGAACTCGCGGAAGTGGACGGCGTCGGGGTGGAGCACCCGGGCTCCGGCGCCCGCGAGGCGGTCCATCGCGTAGCGGGTGCGGGCCAGGACCGTCTCGCCGAGCTCGCGCATGCCCTCGGGCCCCATCAGCGCGAGGTAGACCCCGGCGGTGATGCCCCACAGGGCGGCCGCGGTGCCCACCCATTCCTTGCCCTCCTCGCGGTGGGCGAAGGAGGTCCGGTCGTAGAAGACGTCGCCGAAACCGTACTCGCCGGGCACCGCGGTGGGCGCGATGCCGAACAGCCGCGAGGGGATCTCGGCGACCAGGCGCTCCTCGTCGCGGGTGGCGATGTATCCGGCGTGGCCGCCGCCGTAGCTCTGGTGCATGCCGAGCGACTGGATGTCCCCGCAGGCGATGTCCGCGCCGTAGGCGGCGGGCGGGGCGAGCACGCCCAGCGAGATCGGGTCGGCCGAGACGACCAGGAGCGCGCCGACGCCGTGCGCGAGGTCGGCGAGCTCGCGGCCGCGCGTCTCCACGACGCCGTAGACGTTCGGGGTCTCCAGGTAGATCGCGGCGAAGGTCTCGTCGATCTCCACGTCACCGATCTCGCCGCCCGCCCCGACCGGGGCGATGACGAGCTCGACGTCGTGGTCGAGGAAGTCGCGCAGCTTGCTCATCTTGTCGGCGCTGACGGCCCCGCTGAGCAGCACCTTGGAGCGGCCGGTGTAGCGGACCGCCATCCTGATGGCGGTCCCGGCCGCCTGGTAGCCGTCGTAGGTCGGGACGTTGACGACGTCCATCTCCAGCAGCTCGGCCATCATGCTGACGTACTCGAACATGGCCTGGAAGCGGCCGTGGTCCTCATACGGCTCGCCCGCGTAGGCGGTGAGGAACTCCCCGCGCCCGTTGACCTCGTCGCAGACGGCCGGGACGTGGTGCGGGTAGCAGCCGTGGCCGAGGAAGCTGAGCGCCTCGGTGGTGTCGGTGTTGCGCGCCAGCAGCCCGCGCATGTGCGCGACCAGCTCGTGCTCGGAGGCCATCGGCTCGGGCAGGTCCAGCGGCCGGTCGAGGCGGAGGCCGGCCGGGATGACCGCGTAGAGGTCCTCGACGCTCGCGGCGCCGATGGCGGCGAGCATCTCGGCCCGCACGCCTGGTTCGGCGTTCGGGATGTAGGGGTGTGTCACCGTTCTCCTTCGGTTGGCTCGACCTCGGTGCGCAGCACCACGGCGTCGCGGGGCGGGATGTCGATCCGGCCGCTCAGGTGGCGGCCGGTGAGCAGGTCGGTCCCCGGCTCCCGCAGGTCGACCGGGGCGGGGGTCGTCGAGTGGTTGAGCAGGAAGAGGTAGCGGCCCCGGCGGGTGGCCTCCACGCCGTGCGGCACCTCGGCCACCGGCTGGACGCCCGCGGCCGCCAGGACCTCCGACAGGACCGGGGTGACATCGTCGAGCAGGCAGCTCAGGTAGGTCGCCCGCCCCCGCCTGGTGATCGCCGCCTGGCCGTCCAGGTCGCCTCCCTCGTAGCGGGCGAGCACCTCGGCGTCCTCGACGCGCAGCCACTCGGCCCAGGTCCGTGCCGGTACGGCCGGCGCCCCGCCGTCCCCGGCCCCGAACCGCACCCGCTGGAGCTGTCCGTCGGGCAGCGGCCAGAACTCGTCCACCGCCAGGCCGAGCAGCTCCCGCAGCGGGCCGGGGGCGCCGCCGTCGTGGACCTGGTCGGCCGGGTCGACGACGCCGCTGAACGGGCCGACGACGAGGTGGCCGCCGAACGCGGCCAGCCACTCGGCCTGCTCCGGGGTGCACATGTAGAGGTTGGGGGCGATCACCACGCGGTAGCCGGACAGGTCACGGCCCACCGGGACGAGGTCGACCGCGATGCCGCGGGCGTGCATCGGCCCGTACCAGGACTGCAGGAGCTCCTTGAGCCTGAGCCGGTTGGAGGGCATCGACTCGGGGGCCTCCAGGCCCCACCAGCTGTCCCAGTCGAGGACCAGCGCCACGTCGGCGCGCGTCTCGGACCCGGCGATCTCGGCCAGGCGCCCGAGGTCGGCCCCCAGCCGCAGCGTGTCCTGCCAGCCGCGCGAGGTGGTGCCGCCGTGCGGCAGCAGCGCGGAGTGGAACTTCTCCGGACCGTACTTGGCCTGCCGCCACTGGAAGAACATCGCGCCGTCGGCCCCGTGGGCCAGGGCCTGGAGGCTGTGCAGGCGCATCATGCCCGGCGGTTTGGGCGCGTTGACCTCGCGCCAGCTCACCGCGCTCGACGCCTGCTCCAGCAGGATCCACGGCTGTCGTTTCAGCGACCGCATCAGGTCGTAGCTGAGCGCGATCGCCACGTGCGAGGCGGGGTCGGCGGGGTCGGGGTAGGCGTCGTCGCTGACGACGTCCTCGGCCTCGGCCCACTTCCAGTAGTCCAGGCCGTGCAGGATGCTCATGAAGTTGGTGGTCACCGGGATGTCCGGGGTGACCTCGCGGAGCACGGCCTTCTCCAGCTCGAAGCACTCCAGCAGCGCGTCGGAGCAGAAGCGCCGCCAGTCGAGGACCTGGGCCGGATTGACCGGACCCGGAGCCTTGCGGGGCGGGTTGACCTGGTCGAACGCGGTGTAGTGCTGGCCCCAGCAGGAGGTGCCCCAGGCGGCGTTCAGGCCCTGGACCGATCCATGACGCGCCTGGAGCCAGCGCCGGAAGTGCCGGGCGGACTCCTCGCAGAAGCATTCGAGCGTGTGGTCGGCGTACTCGTTGCCGATGTGCCACATGGCCAGCGCCGGGTGGTCGGCGTAGCGCTCGGCCATCGCCCGCGTCAGCCGTACCGTGGCGTCACGGAAGACCGGCGAGCTGGGGCAGTAGCTCTGGCGGGAGCCGAAGTCCAGGCGCGTGCCCCCCGCGTCCACCGGGAGCACCTCGGGGTGCTCGCGCACCAGCCAGGGCGGCGGGGTCGCGGTGGCGGTGGCCAGGTCGGCGGCCACGCCGTGCTCGTGGAGCAGGTCGAGGATCCGGTCCAGCCAGCCGAAGTCGTACTCCCCGGGCCTCGGTTCGAGGCGGGACCAGGAGAAGACCGCGACGGTCGCCATGTTCACCCCGGCCTCGGCCATCAGCCTGGCGTCCTCGTCCCAGACGTGCTCCGGCCACTGCTCGGGATTGTAGTCACCGCCGAACAGCAGACCGGAAACCCTGGTCAGACCCACCCGTAACTCCGATCTATGACATGTAATATTTTGAATGCAGAATTCATAGTGCAGTATTTTGCATCACGTCAAGTGGGTACGCTTGGCCCAAGATCAACCCAAGGAGTGCCATGCCGATCGAGCGGCGCCCCCTCCGCGAGCAGATCCGCGAGGAGCTCATGCTCCGGCTCGACCGGGGCGACTTCGCTGCGGGGACCGACATCAACGAAGCGGCCCTCGCCGGTGAGCTGGGGGTCAGCCGCACCCCGCTGCGCGAGGCACTGATCACGCTCGCCGGCGAGGGCGTGCTGGAGAGCAACCAGGGCCGGGGGTTCCGATTCGCACCGGTCAGCCGCAAGGAGTTCCGTGAGCTGTGCGCCATCGTGGCGGCCCTGGAGGTGCTCGCCCTGGAGAGCTCGGACCCGGCCTACCTGAGGAGGATCGCCCCGGAGCTGCTCGCGCTCGCCCAGGACTTCTCGGCCGACATCGCCGAGCGGCAGGACATCGAGCGCCACGACGACGAATGGCACGACCTGCTGCTCAGCGGCTGCGCCAACGAGCGGCTACTCGACCTGATCACCAGCGTCAAGGCGGGCATGCGCCGCTACGCCCACCTGATGACCGGGGAGAGCACCCCGATGGAACGCGCCGCCGAGGAGCACTGCCGGGTGGCCGAGTGCCTGATCGACGGCGACCTGGAGGGCGCGGCGGCGGCCCTCAGGGACAACTGGATCAACGGCATGGAGCGGATGATGTCTCGCATCCCCTGACACCCAAGCACCTCCGGAGCGACTCCCGCGCGTCCTCTGCCGCCACGGCACCTCCGGAACGGCCCTTCGCAACCCCTGACGCCACGGCACCTCCGGGGTGTCCCCATGCATCCTCTGCCGCCACGGCACCTCCGGAGCGGCTCCCGGGAGGGCGCGGCGCGGGTCCCGCGCCGCGCTAGCTTGATCTTTAACCTGTGCGTCGTGGTCGCGGATTAGTGGATTTCTTGGGCTTGGGTTTCGTCGTTGTGGCCTTCGCGCTGGTCAGGCCGGCGGTGGTGTAGACGTCGTGGCGTGGGGCCGGCTGGTTGTTGCGCCGGCCGGGTGGCCGTCCTGGCCCAGGCCGGGAGGGTTTCGGCGCTTGGGCGGGGCTGGGCGTGGCCGCGCGCAGGTGCCGAAACCCTCGACGGACGCGGGCGGGCGAAAGATGGTGCGGTGAAACGGGCTTCTCCCAAGGCCGGCGGAGATCGGTGGCCAGGGGGCGGGCCAGCCTGAGCTGGGTGTAGACGGCCAAGATCAACCATGTCCACCGATCCGCCGCCTGTGGAGCGCGGATCTTGGGACACGTCCATCCGAGAGTCTGCTTCAACAGCCGGAAGGTGTGCTCGATGTCGAAGCGGCGGAGGAAGGCCTGCCACATCCGGTCCACCTCGACGGCCGTCGCATCGACGCGGGACCACCACAGCCACACCGGTTTCGGGATCGCCCCGCTGGGCAGGTGGTCCACCTCCAGACGGATCACGGTACCCTCAATCACCGGTAACTGCACGGAGTCGACCCAGGCCGCACGACGGGTGAGCCGTGGGTGCAGCCGATCCCATGCTGCGGCGGTGGCCCGTCCGTATAGGCGGGTGTCGGTCTGGGTGGCCACATCCGGGTCACCCCAACTGGCCCGGTCGCCGAAAATGAACTCGCCGCCGTGGCGTGGCGGTCGTCCATTGGTCCCCGCAACACGCGCTGGCGCACTCCTCCGCAGCACCCGGTCAGAGCGCATCCGGGTCAGGATCTGGACCGGCAGATCACGCAGCAACCAGGCCAGGCGAGGGCCGTCGTAGCCGGCGTCGGCCACGATCAGGATGTCTGGGTCGCCGGCCCGCCAATGCCCAGCGGCCATCAGCCGCTCGACCACCTCGCGCAGCTGGGCAGCGGTCACCGCGGCCAGATCATCCCCAGGCGTCAGCCGGAGCGCATCCAGTGGCGCGGTCCACGAACTGCGGCCTTCCTCCAAGGCCACCACGAAGGAGTACGGCCAGCCCGGGATCATGATGTGCTGGTCCTTGCCCCGCCCATAGGTATGGCACAAGATCCGCTCCGGTGAGGTGTGCGCGTCCGGCCGCAGCCAGCAGGTCACATCCACCGCCAGCACCAGCCGCCCGTCAGCCGCTCTGGGCAGGGACACCGTGCTCAACGCCCGGCGCAGCCGCCCGATGTCCAGTCGGCCACGCTCCAACGCCGCATACAACGCCCCGTGACCACGGCGATGCTCACCGACCAGCGACAACTCCACCAGGGAGCGCACCGGTCCATCG